>NZ_JACARK010000504.1:0-3657 GCF_013386655.1 Pseudomonas sp. K5002
GTCGGCCTGATGCTTGAACCCGGCGCAGGCATGCAGCCTGAAGGCTTCGTCTGTGAAGCCGTGGAGCAAGCCGCGCGGCTGTTCGAAGCCCACGGCGCCAAGGTCACGCTGATCCCGCCAATCATGGACCGCGCACAACTCGATGGCCTCGACCATTTCTGGCGCGCCCGCCAGTGGGGCGATTTGTCGGCCCTGAGCAGCGAGCAGTTCGACAAGGTCTTGCCGTACATCCGCGACTGGGCCGCGCCGGGCGCCGAGATCAGCGGCGTACAAGCCGTAAAGGGTTTCAACCAGACCTTTGAAATGCGCCGCCGCGCCGCGCAGGTGTTCACCGAACTCGACCTGGTGCTGTCCCCCACTAACCAGGTCAATGCCTTCCCGGCCGAGTGGCCATCACCGAGCAACAACCCGCAACTGCCGTTCGAACACATCGTGTTCACGGTGCCGTGGAACATGGGCGAGCAACCGGCGTTGTCGATCAACTGCGGTTTCGCCGCCGATGGCATGCCCATCGGCCTGCAGATGATCGCCCCGCGTTTTGCCGATCAATGGCTGCTGCAAATCGCTAAAACCTACGAGAGCTGGCGTGGCGCAATCCACCACTGGCCGAATCCTTCCTGACTTTTGACGCTGTAAGAACTGCCCACCCACACGCCAGCTCCGGGCCCTCTTGGCCTGGAGCTCGGACGACCTATAACTAAAATCGAGGGGCTGGTATGCACACTGAGCAATTGACACGATCCGATCCTGATCACGCACCCGAAACACCGTCCCCGGACGCCGGCAAAAAGAGCATCTTCGCCGTGGTCCTGGGCAACGCCGTGGAGTTTTTCGACTTTGGTGTGTACGCAACCTTTGCGGTGATGATCGGCCACACGTTCTTCCCGTCCGACAGCGCTTTCGTCAGCCTGATGCTGTCGGTCACGGCGTTCGGTATCGGCTTTATCGTCCGGCCCCTGGGCGCAGTACTGATCGGCGCCTACGCCGACCGCGTCGGGCGCAAACCGGCGATGCTGTTGACCCTGGTAATGATGGCCGTGGGCACCGGCAGCATCGCGATATTGCCCGGTTACGAGACCATCGGTATCGCGGCGCCGATCCTGCTGGTACTCACCCGCATGATCCAGGGCCTGGCCTGGGGCGGTGAAGCCGGCCCAGCCACCACCTACATCCTCGAAGCGGCGCCACCCCACAAACGCGGGACCTACGCCTGCTGGCAAGTAGTCGCCCAGGGCGTCGCAGCCATGGTGGCCGGGCTGGTAGGGTTCACCCTGACCAAGGTCATGTCCCCGGAAGACCTCAACAGCTGGGGCTGGCGCGTGCCGTTCGTGTTCGGCCTGCTGGTGTTGCCGATCGGCATCTACATCCGCCGCAACCTCGCCGAAACCTTCCACGGCCACGGCGAGCAAACCAGCACCGGCGACCTGGTACGGGAAGTCTGCGGCAAGCACCGGCGCGCACTGGTGCTGGGGTTGCTGATCCTTTCCGGCAGCACCATCACCCAGTACTTCCTCAACTACATGACCACCTTCGCCCTCACCGAACTGAAGCTTCCCACCAGCATTTCGATGCTCTCGACCCTGGTGGCCGGCGCCGCGATGGCCGTGTGCGCGGTGGCTGGCGGCATGCTCTGCGACCGCTTCGGGCGCCGTACGATCCTGATGACACCGCGGGTGGTGTTGCTGTTGATTTTATTCCCGGCCCTGCAACTGATGACCGAGCACCCAAGCCCGGCGACCTTCCTGTTGACCCTGGCGGTACTCTCGGGCCTGCACGGCATGAGTGGCGCGGCGCTGATCGTGTTGCTGGTGGAAAGCTTCCCGAAATCCGTGCGCTCCACCGGTTTCTCCATCGTCTACGCCTTCGGTGTGGCAGCGTTCGGCGGCACCGCGCAGATCATCATCACCTGGTTGATCGGCACCACCGGCGACCCGATGTCGCCGGTCTGGTACCTGCTGATCGCCAACCTGGTGTGCCTCACCGCCGCCTGGTTCGCCAAGGAAACCCGTCCGCCGCTGCCCGGCAGCCCGGCCCGCGAAACCCGGCTCACAGAAGCTTCGGTTCGCTGAATACCTTTTCCCACTGTCCCGCGTCTTTTCGCCACCGACCGGCAGCACCTGAAGGCCTGCCGGGACGGTCGCCTTACGTCTGATTTGTATGGGGATTTACCATGTATCCACGTCTTTTGCTGGCCGTCACCCTGGCGTCCAGCACCCAGGCTTTCGCCCAGGAAAACGCCCAGGCCAGCGCACCGGGCTTTCTCGAAGGCAGCACCCTGGACCTGAACCTGCGTCACTACTATTCCAACCAGCACACCCAACGCACCACCCACTTGAGCATCAAGAAAGCCGGCGGCGTCGAGCCCACGCGTGTACGGGAAACCTGGGTGCAGACCAGCATGCTCAAGTACAGCTCCGGCTACACCCAGGGCCTGATTGGCGTGGGTGTGGACGCGGGGATCTTCAGCGCGGTCAACCTGGAACGCGGCCACGGCAAGGTGGCCAATGGCGGCGACCGGGTGCTGGTGGACGGCGACGGCGATGCGATTCCCACTTGGAGCCGCCTGGGGGTGGGCGACGTGCGTTTTCGCCTGTCCAGCACCGAGATCAAGGCTGGCCGGCTGATGACCGACAATCCGATCCTGCGTTACAAGGACAACCGCGCCCTGCCCTCCAGCTTCCAGGGCGTGGGCTTGTTCAGCAACGAATTCGACTGGCTGTCGGTGCAGGGCGGCAGCTTCGAGCGGGCGATTCCACGCACCGGCACCGGCGCCGAAAAGCTCACCACCACCTTCGGCAACCGCGCCTACAGCGGCGCACGCATCAGCTACCTGGGAGCCACGGTAAAACCGGGTTACGGGCTGGAAGCCAGCGTCTACGCGTCGCGTTTCGAAGACATGTGGGACCAGACCTACGTCGGCCTGACCCACCGCATCGGTGACAAAAGCGACATCGCCTTGAAGACCGCCTTCAACTACTACCACACCAGCGACTCGGGCGACAAAAACCTCGGCTACATCGACAATAACGCCGCCAGCCTGGCCTTCACCGCCACGCACCTGGCCCACAGCCTGACCCTGGCCTGGCAGCAGGTATTCGGCAACGAATACTTCGACTACGTGTGGGAGTCCACCGGCAACTACATGGCCAACTCGCTGTACTCGGACTACAACGGCCCCAACGAAAAGTCCTGGCAGTTGCGCTACGACCTGGACTTCGCCGCCTACGGTGTGCCCGGCCTCACCGCCAGCCTGTGGCACGCCAAGGGTTGGGACATCGACGGCACCCATTACGATGGCGACCGCAACGGCCACAACACCGGCTACAACGTGCGCAGCCTGGATGGCGCCAAGCACAACGAAAACGGCTTGATGCTGGCCTATGTGATTCAGTCCGGAACACTCAAGAACACCGTACTGCGCACCATCGTCTACAACCATCGCGCCAGCGGCGGGCAGATTGACGGCAGCTACGATGAGTTCCGCCTCGTCGCCAATGTGCCGATCAACATCTTCTGAGGCTCAGGCTCAGTTCAGCGAACAACGCTGCATCGCCCCCGCCAGCATTTCCTGGCACTTGAGCACCGCCACCGAGCGGGGGCGGTTGCGGTACACGCAGAGGTCGATGCGGATGCGGCCGAGGTCTTCATCGGCGATCG
>NZ_JACARK010000505.1:0-4221 GCF_013386655.1 Pseudomonas sp. K5002
GCCCGCGCCCAGTAGCGGCGGCGCGCCTGCGGGGTTGCCAGGAACTCCTGGTACATCATCGGCGCCTTGCCCCGGCGCACGCCTTCGCTGTCGCGATAATCGGGAATCCCCGAAGAGGTGCTGATACCCGCACCGGTCAGCACCAGGAAGCGCCGTTCGGCCATGGCCCGGTGCAGGTTGTCGAGCTGGTTATCGACTTGATGTTGCAGGGTATCGAGCATGGGGTCCCCAATGATTATTCGCCGCGAATGTACTGCTCCAGCTGTTTGATCAGGTCGGCCTGTTCGGCAATCGCTTCCTTGACCAGGTCGCCGATGGACAGCAGGCCAAGGAGCTCGCCGTTCTCCACCACAGGCAGGTGCCGCAGATGTCGGTCGGTCATGATCGTCATGCACGTCTCGACAGTCTGGTGAGTGTCGACGGTGATCACCGGTGAATTCATGATCTCGTGGGCTTTGGTCGTCACCGAAGACAATCCATGGAGGATGACCTTACGGGCATAGTCTCGTTCACTGATGATGCCCACCACCTTGCCGTCCTGGAGCACTGGCAAGGCCCCGACGTTTTTCGAAGCCATCACGATCAAGGCCTCAAATACCGTATGGTCGTGGGGGATGGTGTGGACTTGATGGTTATGCTGGTCTTTGGACTTCAGCACTTGGGCAACGGTTTTCATGGAGGCCACTCCGGTGTTGTTATTGTTGGGAGGTTAGCAGGCCCTACAGAATCCTGGATGGCCTGCAGCAGGGCAAGGTCCAAAGCGGCATACATCCCGTCGAAAAACGTCATTGTCGCGATTTCTTAGTGCTTCTCAGCCTTTGTTTGCCGGTTTCGCCGCCCGCTTCGGGCTGGTGGCCGTCTTGCGCTTGGCCGGTTTGCGTTTGTTTTTCCACGGTGTGGCGCCACGGCCGGCCGGGCTGGCCGGGCCGCTGATGGTCAGGCGCATGCCAGTGCAGCGGGTCACCTGTTTGCTCATCCATGCCGCCTGTTTGGCGACGAACTCTTCCAGGCTCATCTCGCCGCTTTGTACCATGTCCAGTGCCTGCTCCCAGATAGCGGTGGTACCGGGGTCGGCAATTGCCCGTGGCACTGCATCAATCAGGCTGAAAGCGGCGGGTGTTGCCGACAGCGCCTTGCCGTTTTTCACCAGGTAGCCGCGGTCCAGCAGGCCCTGGATGATCCCGGCGCGGGTGGCTTCGGTGCCGATCCCGGTGGTGTCCTTTAGCTTTTGCTTGAGCAGCGGGTCTTCCACCAGCTTGGCGACGTTTTTCATCGCCTTGATCAGGTCGCCTTCGGTGAAGGGTTTGGGTGGCTGGGTCCACAGGTCCTTGAGGTTGACCTTGACCACGGCGTAGTCCTGCCCCTGAACCAGTTTTGGCAAGGACTGCGGCGCAGGTGCTTCACGGCCCTTGGCCGGCGCCAATGCTTCCGGCAATGCGCGTTTCCAGCCAGGCTCGACGATGACTTTGCCAACTGCCCGCAGGGCTTCCCCGGCGCAGTCGAAGTCTGCCTGGGTGCGGTCGTATTCGTGATTGGGCAGGAACTGCGCGAGATAGCGGGCGCGAATCAGGGTGTATACCGCGCGATGCTTGCCCGTCAATTGCCCGACATCCTTGCCGGCGCCGGTGGGAATGATGCCGTGGTGAGCGCTGACCTTGGCGTCGTTCCAGGCTCGGGAGCGCCGCTTCGGGTCGATGTGTGGCATCAATTCATTCACCGCCGGATCGGCCCGCCCCAGCGCCGCGAGGATTTTCGGCGCGTCGCCGTGCTGGCTCAGGGGCAGGTAGCCGCAATCGCTGCGGGGGTAAGTGATGACCTTGTGGGTTTCGTAGAGCGACTGCGCAACATCCAGGGTTTCCTGGGCGCCGAGGCCAAGCTTTTTCGAGCAGATTTCCTGCAGGGTGCCGAGGTCGAAGGGCAGGGGCGCGACGTCGCGCATGCGCTCGGTACGCAGTTTGACCAGCCGGGCGCTGGCTGCGTTGCTCATGGCATTGGCGGCGTCCCGGGCAAGCTGCGGATTGAGGCAGCGGCCCTGATCGTCACAGGCGTCTTCTGTTGCGCGCCACTGCGCCGTAAAGGTGATGTCGTCGTGGAGCAGATCCACATCGATGGCCCAATAAGCGACGGGTACAAAGTCGGCAATGCTGCGGTCCCGGTCTACCACCAGGCGCAGGGTCGGGGTTTGCACACGCCCAACCGGCAACACGCCCTGATAACCGGACTGTTGGCCCAGCAGGGTAAACAGGCGGCTCATGTTCATCCCGATCAGCCAGTCGGCACGGGAGCGGCCAAGGGCCGAATGGTAGAGGCTGAAGGTTTCAGCACCGGGCTTCAACGAGGCCAGGGCCTTGCGGATCGACGCGTCGTCGAGCGCCGAGAGCCATAGCCGCTGGATGGGGCCGCGATAACGGCAATGCTCCACCAGCTCACGGGCGATCATCTCGCCCTCACGGTCGGCATCGGTGGCGATCACCAGTTCCTGGGCTTCCCCCAGCAGACGCTTGACCGCCTTGAACTGGCTGGCAGTCTTGGGCTTGACCAGCATCTTCCACTTTTCGGGGATGATCGGCAGGTCGGCCAGCACCCAGCGCTTGTACTTGGCGTCGTAGCTGTCGGGCGGGGCGGTTTCCAGCAGGTGGCCGATGCACCAGGTCACCGTCACGCCTGAACCCAGCCAACAACCGTCGCCACGCCGGGTCGCGCCGAGCACGGCGGCGATATCCTTGGCCTGGGACGGTTTTTCACAGAGGAACAGCCGCATGGTCACCACATTCGCTACGCAATTGAATGGGGAGCAGGATGAGCAATAAATCAGAATTGGGCAACTTTTATCTGGATGGATATACAGCAATTTGTGTGTCTGGTGCTAAACCCAATGTGGGAGCGGGCTTGCTCGCGAACGCGGTGTATCAGTCAACCTATCCGGCGACTGACACCCCGCTTTCGCGAGCAAGCCCGCTCCCACACTGAAACTCCAGCGTCGGCCGGATCGACGTTTAGTTATTGTCGATATCGACGTTCTTGGTTTCTTTCAGGCAAATCAGCCCCACGATCAGGCTCACCCCGGTAATGACCACCGGGTACCACAGCCCATAGAAAATATCCCCGGTGTACACCACCAGCGCAAACGACACCGTCGGCAGGAACCCACCAAACCAGCCATTCCCGATGTGGTATGGCAGCGACAGCGAGGTGTAGCGGATGCGTGTCGGGAACAGCTCCACCATCAGCGCTGCCAGCGGGCCGTAGCACATGGCGGCGATCAGGATCAGCGCGACGATCAGCACCACCACCATGGTTTTGTTGACCTGGGCCACATCAGCCGATTGCGGATAACCCGCCAGGGTCACCGCGCCTTTCAGGGCGGCTTCGTCGTAACCGTCGATACGCACATCACCCACGCTCACCTGCACCGCGCTGCCCGCCGGGGCGGCCGCGCTTTCGTACGGCAGGCCCTGTTTCACCAGGAAGGTCTTGACCTTGTCGCACGGGCTGTCAAAACGCGCCTTGCCCACCGGGTCGAACTGGAAGGTGCAGGTGGCCGGGTCTGCCAATACGGTGATCGGCGACTGGCGGCTGGCGTGGTCCATCGCCGGGTTGGTGTAGTGCGCCAGGCCCTTGAAGATCGGGAAGTACAGCGCGGTGGCCAGCAGCAGGCCGACCATCAACACCGGCTTGCGCCCCAGCTTGTCCGAAAGCCAGCCGAAGAAGATGAAGAACGGCGCACCAATCACCACGCTGATGATCAGCAGCATGTTGGCCAGTGCCGGATCCATCTTCAAAAACTGTGTGAGGAAGAACAGCACATAAAACTGCGCGGCATAGAACGTCACTGCCTGGCCGGCGTTGATGCTGAACAGCGCAATCAGCACGATCTTGAGGTTTTCCCATTTGCCGAACGACTCGCGGATCGGCGCCTTGCTGGCCTTGCCTTCCTCTTTCATTTTCAGGAACGCCGGCGACTCGTGCAGGCTCAGGCGGATCCAGGTGGAGATGCCCAACAGCACGATCGACAGCAGGAACGGCAGGCGCCAGCCCCACACTTCGAATTGGTCGCCGGTGAAGTAACGGCACGCCAGCACCACCAGCAACGACAGCAGCAGGCCGAGGGTCGCGGTGGATTGAATCCAGCTGGTGTGGAAGCCGCGTTTGCCCGCCGGGGCGTGCTCGGCCACATAGGTGGCTGCGCCGCCGTACTCGCCGCCCAGCGCCAGGCCCTGG
>NZ_JACARK010000506.1:0-4917 GCF_013386655.1 Pseudomonas sp. K5002
TCCCACCTGCTCGCCGAGGGCGGCGCAGATCGCCTGCACGAACGCGGCCTGGCGGAAGGCGGCGCTGAACGCCTGCAAGCAGCCCGTACTGTCTGATGGGGCACCGTCCAACCAGGGCAGCCTTCCGGCTGCCCATTGCATTACAAACTTGTCATCAAGCTGTCAGTGTTGCCCGCACCCTCACTTCATACAGTGAAGTCGTCAGTCACCCACAGCGGGTGACCCAACTTCCCACTGAAAATGAAGCGAGCCCGCCCATGAAACCTGCAAGCAAACTCTGCCTGATCGCCGCCAGCCTGTTGATGCTGGGGACCGGCGCCGCCGTGGCCGGCCCGATTGCACCGGTGAAAGCCAATAACGTAGTGCTGGTACACGGCTCCTGGGCCGACGGTTCCAGCTGGTCCGAAGTGATTACCCGCCTGCAGGCCGCCGGCTTGCATGTAACCGCCGTGCAAAACCCGCTGACCTCGGTGGCGGATGACGTCGCTGCCACCAATCGCGTACTCGATCAACAGGACGGTCCTACCGTGCTGGTCGGCCATTCCTACGCCGGCACCGTGGTCAGCGACGCCGGGGTCAACCCCAAGGTCAGCTCCCTGGTATACGTCGCCGCCCGCGCTCCGGACGCCAACGAAGACTTCGTCGCCCTGTCCGCCAAGTACCCAAGCACACCCGTGCGGGCCGGTGTGGTGGAGCACGACGGTTACCTGACCCTGAACCAGGACGCCTTCCTCAAGTACTTTGCCGCCGACGTACCCCACGCCAAGGCCATGGAGCTGTACGCCGTGCAACAACCGATCGCCAAGACCCTGTTCAGCGGTCGCACCGTCAACGCCGCGTGGCACACCAAGCCGTCCTGGTATGCGGTGTCCAGCAATGACCAGACCATCAACCCGGACCTGGAACGCTTTCTCGCCAAGCGCATGAACGCCACCACCATCGAGGTGCCATCGAGCCACTTGTCCCTGGTTTCCCACGCCAAGGAAATCACCGACCTGATCCTCGAAGCGTCCGGCCGCCAGCCTTAAGCCCTTCATTACGATCTTGTCATCATCCTGTTGGCTGGCTGTTTGTGTCGCCTGGTTACTGTGAACTCACTGCCGGATACCGGCAGCCAACCCTTAAAGAGAGATACCGCCATGAAACTGTTTATCCTCGGCTTTGCTGCCCTCCTCGCCACCGGCTCGGCCTTTGCCGATACCACCGCCACCACCTCGGTGATCCATGACACCCCCGGCTTCTTCATGCACATGGACGTGGCCAAAGTACTGTCGAGCACCGATACCTACGGCCAGTGCGGCATTGTCCCTGCGCGCCTCGACTACCTCGACAGCCAGGGCCGCGAACACGTGCTGGACTATCAAGTACAGGGCATCGGCTGCCCCAATGACAATTGATCGGGCTACACTTGCGCCACGCAAGAACTGCACATCACCAGGGCGAATCCCATGAATATCCTCGTAGTCGAAGACGAGCCCAAGGCGGGCAACTACCTGCTTAACGGCCTGCAGGAACTGGGTTACTCCGTGAGCCTTGCCCGCGATGGCGTGGACGGTTTGCACCAGGCCCTGGAAACCCCGTTCGACGTGATCGTGCTGGACGTGATGATGCCGAAGATGGACGGCTGGGAAGTGCTGCGTCGCCTGCGCAAGGAAGCCGACACGCCGGTGCTGTTCCTGACCGCCCGGGACGATATTGCCGACCGCATCAAGGGCCTGGAACTGGGCGCCGACGATTACCTGATCAAGCCGTTTTCCTTCGCCGAACTGGTGGCGCGCCTGCGCACCCTGACCCGGCGCGGGCCAAGCCGTGAAGAAGAACACTTGCAGATCGCCGACCTGCAGATCGACGTGCTCAAGCGCCGCGTCAGCCGTGGCGGCGTGCGCATCACCCTGACCAACAAGGAGTTCGCCTTGTTGCACTTGTTCGCCACCCATCAGGACCAGGTACTCTCGCGCTCGCTGATTGCCTCACGGGTGTGGGACATGAATTTCGACAGCGACACCAATGTGGTCGACGTGGCCGTGCGCCGCCTGCGCCTGAAAATCGACGACCCGTTCCAGCTCAAGCTGATCCATAGCGTGCGCGGCATCGGCTATCGCTTCGATACGCAACCATGAGCAAGCCCCGGCATTACTCCCTGACGCTGCGCCTGGCGCTGATCTTCGCCCTGCTGGCGTTCGCCCTGCTGGCAACCCTCGGCGTGGCGCTGTACCGCGACCTTGAGCGCGAACTGATCCACCGCGACGACGCTGCGCTGATCTACCGCGTCGACCAACTGCGCAACCTGCTGAACGACAGCAACACCCTGGACCTGATCAAGACCAAGCCCGAACTGTTCCAGAACATGCTGGGCAACCGCGAATCGGTGCTGAGCATCGCCGCACCCGGGCAGAAACCGCTGCTGGAAGTGAACCCCGGCAACATCGACATGCCCGACGTTGCACCGGTGCCCCGGGACCACGCCCTGGAATTCGCCGACGTGCAGCATTTACCCGGCATCAATGGCGTCCCCTTCTCCACCCTCGCCGCCACCATCGATTCAGGCGACCTGGGCAGCCTGCAAGTCACTACCGGGCGGTTGATGACCGAGCGCACCGCAGTGCTCGCCAGCTATCGGCTGAGTGTCTATATCCTCGCCAGCATCGCGGCATTGGTACTGGCGGTGGTCGGTTACCTGATGGTGCATCGCGGCCTGCTGCCATTGCGGCGCCTGGCCGTGCATGCCCAGGGCATCGGCGTCGGCAACCTCGCCGCGCGCCTCGACAGCCACGGCGCCCCCAAAGAACTGCTGCCGATGATTGATTCGTTCAACACCATGCTCGAACGCCTGGCCAAGGGTTTTGTGCAACTGGGCCAGGTCTCCACCGACATGGCCCACGAACTGCGCACGCCGATCAATAACTTGCTCGGGGAAACCCAGGTGGCGCTGCAGCAACACCGTAGCATCGAGGCCTACCAGCAACTGCTGGCCTCCAACGTCGAAGAACTCGAACGCCTGGCGCGCATGCTCGACAACATGCTGTTCCTGGCCCGCACCGACCCGGCCAGTGCGCTGCGCCAGCGCCAGGAACTGGACGCGGCCGACGAAGTGGAACGCATGGCCGACTACTTCGAAGGCCTGGCGGGCGATGTCGACATCAGCATCCTCGCCCAGGGCGCCGGTGTGATCTGGGCCGAGCCGATGCTGCTGCGCCGTGCCCTGGCCAACCTGTGCGCCAACGCCATCAAATATGGTGCGCCCGCCTCTGAACTGCTGATCCAGGCCACACCCTGCGCCGAAGGCATCAACCTGACGGTGACCAACCACGGCGCGACCATCCCGGCGGAGCACTTGCCCAGGTTGTTCGAGCGGTTTTATCGCGTGGATGAATCACGGGAGCGTTCGGCGCATTCCAATGGATTGGGGCTGTCGATTGTCGCGACCATCATGCAGTTGCATAACGGCCGATACAGCGTGAGCAGCGAGAACGGTGTGACATGCTTTGCGTTGTTTTTCCCGGGACGCGAAGCCGAAAACCTCAGCTGACTTGCCCACCCGTTTCAGTGATATCCACCAGGGTATTCCAGGCCGTCAGCAGCGCAATCCGCAAGCCCTCGACCTGCATCGGCAACGCCATCGAGGCCGGCTCGGGTATTCGGCCCACCACCTGCTCGGGCAGCCACGGCACATGGATGAAACCGCTGCGTACCCCTGACCCGGCGAGCGCGTGCTGCAACAGATAGAACACCTGGTTGCACACGAAAGTGCCGGCGGTTTGCGACACGCTGGCCCCAATGCCGGCCTCGCGCACGGCCCTCACCATGGCCTTGCTCGGCAAGGTGCCGAAGTAGGCCGCAGGGCCGCCGGGCAGCACTTCCGTGTCGACAGGTTGCTCACCCAGGTTGTCCGGAATCCGCGCGTCATTGAGGTTGATCGCGACCCGCTCGATGGAAATATCACTGCGCCCGGGGCCCAGCCCGACAGCAATGACCATCTGCGGGCGGTGTTCGGCCAACAGCTGAGCCAGACGCGCGCCCGCCGTGGCAAAGGCGCAGGGTAACTGCCGCGCGACAATCCGCACATCAGCGCCCAACTGCACACCCTCCAACAGGCGTACCGCCTCCCAGGACGGGTTGACAAGGTCTTGGTCAAACGGTTCGAAACCCGTCAGCAATACAGTGCGCATTACAGCCTCACATCAGCAGGTAGAGCAGGACAATATTGACCACCAGCATCATCAACGCGGTCGGCATCTGTGCCTTGATGACCGCGTTTTTATCCGGCAGCTCCAGCAACGCCGCCGGGACAATATTGAAGTTGGCCGCCATGGGTGTCATCAGCGTACCGCAGTAACCGGAGAACATGCCGATGGCAGCCATCACCGCCGGGTTGCCGCCGTAGATGCCCACCAGCACCGGTACGCCAACGCCGCCGGTCATCACCGGGAAGGCGGCAAAGCCATTGCCCATGATCACGGTAAACAGTGCCATGCCCAACACATACACCATCACCGCTACCAGCTTGTAATCCAGGTTGATATAGGTGGTGGTGATGTGCGCCACCGCTGTGCCCACGCCCGCTTCGTTGAACAACAGCCCGAGCATCGCCAGCATCTGCGGCAGCACCATCGCCCAGCCCAGCGCTTCGGTGAGGCGCCGGGATTCGCGAAGGGCTTGCACCGGGGTGTCCCGCGTCAGCCAGCAGGCCAGCGCCAGTGCAATCAGGCAGCCGATACCCAGGGAAACAAAGGTGGTGTTCTTCGGGTCCAGCAGCGGCACGCCGCCGATCTCGGTGTGTTTGAGCAATACCGAGCCGATCACCGTGGTCAACGGAATGGCCAATGCCGGGATAAACAGTTTATGCCCCAGGCGACCAGCGCTGGCCCGTGCGGCCTTGTCATGCAACTGGGCATGCGCGCCGCGGCCTACGCCGCC
>NZ_JACARK010000507.1:0-3940 GCF_013386655.1 Pseudomonas sp. K5002
CTCCACACTGGCGCTGGCCGAACTGATCATCGAAGCCGGCTTCCCGGCGGGTGTGGTCAACGTAGTCACCGGCAACGGCGCCGTCACCGGCGAGGCCCTGACCCGCCATCCCGACATCGCCAAATACGTGTTCACCGGCAGCACCGAAACCGGTCGGCGTATCGCTGGCAACGCCGCCAATAACCTGGTGCCGTGCCAGATGGAACTGGGCGGCAAATCGCCCCACGTGGTGTTTGCCGATGTGGATATCGAGAAGGCCGTGAACGGCGTGGTCTCCGGGATCTTCGCCGCCGCCGGGCAAAGTTGCGTGGCCGGTTCGCGCTGCTTTGTCGAAGCGCCGATCTACGACAAGTTCGTCGAGGCCCTGGTGGCCCGCACCCAACAGATCAGCGTCGGCCACCCGATGGAAGAACACACCGACATCGGCCCGCTGGCCCTGCAAGCCCAACTGCAAAAGCTCGAAGGCTACATCGCCAGCGGCGCCCAACAAGGCGCGCAGATCGCCGTCGGCGGCAAACGCCCCAGCGCCGCGCACCTGTCCGAAGGCTGGTACTTCGAGCCCACGGTGATGGCCAACGCCACCAACGACATGCCGTTCATGCGCGACGAATTGTTCGGCCCGGTAGTGGGTGTGATGCCCTTCACCACCGAAGAGCAAATGCTCAGCCTGGCCAACGACACCCACTACGGCCTGGCGTCCGGAATCTGGACCCAGAACATCGACCGCGCGATGCGCTTTGCCAACCGCATCGACGCCGGCACGGTGTGGATCAACACCTACCGCAGCTCGGCCTACATGTCCGCCAACGGCGGCTTCAAGCACAGCGGATATGGCCGTCGCGGCGGCTTTGACGTGATGCGCGAGTTTTCCCGGGCCAAGAACGTGGTCATCGATTACTCCGGCGAAATGCAGGACCCCTTCGTCATTCGCCTGCGCTGATTATTCAAGGAGCATCTTATGAAATTCGCCGTATCCCTGAGCATGGAACGCTTCTCGCCAGACGTGCCGATGCAGACCGTCATGGCCAACCTGCTGGAGCTGGCAAAGATCGCCGATGCCGGCGGCTTTGAAACCCTGTGGACCTCCGAACACCACACCCTGGAATGCACCATCGCGCCCAACCCGTTCCAGACCCTGACCTGGCTCGGCCAGCACACCGAGCGTATCCGCCTGGGCACCGCAACCCTCGCTGCTGCCTATTGGCATCCGATCCGCCTTGCCGGTGAAGCCGCGCTGTGTGATCACCTGACCCACGGCCGCCTGGAATTCGGCATCGCCCGCGGTTCCTACCAGTACGAGTTCGACCGCATGACCCCCGGCCTGCAACAGCAGGAAGGTGTGGGCTACATGAAGGAACTGGTGCCGGCGGTGCAAAAGCTCTGGACCGGCGACTACGCCCACGACGGCCACTACTGGAAATTCCCGCAGACCGCCGCCGTACCGAAGCCGCTGCAAAAAGGCCACCCGCCGATCTGGGTCGCCGCACGGGACCCGGGCACCTTCGACTGGGCAGTGAGCATTGGCGCCAACATCCTGTCCACCCCGCTCTCGCTGCCAGCGGCCGAAATCGCGGTGCTCGGCGAAAAATTCAACAAGGCCGTGGCCGACAACCCCCACGTGCCACGCCCGCGCTTCATGATGCAGCGCCGCACCTGCGTGTACGCCAACGCCAACGACTGGGAACTGCCGGTCAAGCACAGCATGGATTTTGGCCGCGCCTTCGAGAACCTGATGCAGAACATCGGCACCGTGCACAACGGTTTCCCCGAGCCGGTGCCGTTTGAAAGCGTGCGCGGCAAAGACAACTACAACCCGGAAAACCTGCGACGCAACTTGATGTTCGGCACCCCGGAAGAAATCATCGAAAAGCTGCTCGACTACGAAGCCGCCGGTGTCGACCAGTATTGCCTGGGCCTGACCTTCAACCTGCCGTTCGAACTGCAGAAGCAGACCCTGCGCCTGTTCATCGATGAAGTGATGCCATTCTTCGCCGAGCGCGAACGCGCCAGACAACGCAACCAGGTCAGCGCGTGATGGGCCAGGCACAACGTTTCAGCGTGGCCAACGTCACGCTCAACTATCGCCTGGACGGGCATGGACCGCGCCCGCTGGTGTGCATCCATGGCGTGGGTTCCAGCCTTGAGGCGTGGGCTGAAACGGTGGCGGGTCTGCAGGAGCAATTCACCGTGCTGACCTTCGACCTGCGCGGCCACGGCCAGTCGTCCCGCACGCCCGGGCGTTATGAGATTGATCATTTGGTGGGTGAGGCGCTGGCCCTGGCGGATCACGTAGGTTTCAAGCAGTTCGACCTGGCCGGGTTCTCGTTGGGCGGGCTGATCGCCCAGCGCATGGCCCTGACTCATCCGTCGCGGGTTCACCGGTTGGTGCTGCTGTCGACCGTCGCCGGGCGTAACGCCGAGGAGCGCGAGCGGGTACACGCGCGCCTCGCCGCCTTGCAGGCCGGGGAGCCGGTGGCTCACTACGAGGCATCGCTGTCGCGTTGGCTGACCGAGGATTTTCAGGCGCGCAATCCCGAGGCCGTTACCCGTCTGCTCCAACTGAATGCCGACAACGACCCGGGCTGTTATGCCGCGGCGTATCGCATCCTGGCCGAGTCGGATTTCGGCGAACAGCTGTCACGGATCCGCTGCCCCACGCTGATTGCCACCGGTGCCGAAGACGCCGGCTCCAACCCACGGATGGCGGCGTTCATGCACGATCGCATCGAGGGTTCGCAACTGCGGATTCTGCCTGGGCTGCGCCATTGCATCCTGATCGAGGCGCCGCAACAGGTGGCCGCCCTGATACGCGATTTTCTAACCCCTTCGGAGACTCACCATGGATAAATCATTGCAGGCCCAAGGCGAAAGCGTTCGCCGCCAAGTCCTCGGCGATAGCTACGTCGACCAGGCCCTGGGCCGCGCCGACGACTTTTCCCGGCCCTTCCAGGCGGTGCTCAACGAGTACTGCTGGGGCATGGTCTGGACCGACGACAGCCTGGACCTCAAGCAACGCAGTCTGCTCAACCTGGGAATGCTCGCGGCGCTGGGGCGCATGGACGAATTCGGTACGCATTTCTGCGGCGCCCTGCGCAACGGACTGAGCGACGACGAACTGCGCGCCGCCCTCGTGCAGATCGCGGTGTACTGCGGCGTGCCGGCGGGTGTCGAGGCGTTTCGCGTGGCCCGCAAAGCCCGGGAAAGCATGGCTCCATCGGATTCAACGACCGGTTGACGCCCAACCCTTGCACTCGCCACACCGCTCATGCTGTAAGTGCCTTGGCACCACAACAAGAAATTTTTGCGACTGCGCCTTGCGTCGCCTTAGCTCGAAGATTTTTAACTGCCAGTAGCCCAAAAATTTCTATTGATGAAGTTTTCCGCAGATTGCAAAACAACAATTGGAGGCAATTGGTGAGCGAACGACTAAAGATTGAGAACCTCTACAAGGTCTTTTCCTCAACCCCGGACAGGGCCATGCAGCTCTTGACCGCCGGGGCCAGCAAAGACCGGATCCTGGCCGAGACCGCCACCGTGGTCGGCCTCAACAACGTGTCGCTGTCGATCCCCAGCGGGGCGATCTACATGATCATGGGCCTCTCGGGCTCGGGCAAATCCACCCTGGCGCGCTGTATCAACCGCCTGAATGAACCGACCGCGGGCAAGATCCTGCTGGACGGCGAAGACCTGGTGAGCCTCGACGAAAACCAACTGCGGGAAGTGCGCCGCACGCGTATCTCCATGGTGTTCCAGCACTTCGCGCTGCTGCCGAATAAAACCGTGATCGAGAACACCGAGTTCGGCCTCAAGCTGCGCGGTGTCTCGGCGGCCGAGCGGCGCAAGCGGGCCCTGGAAGTACTGGCGATTGTCGGCCTGGCCAAGTGGGCCGACCACCATCCCCACGAGCTGTCCGGCGGCATGCGCCAGCGCGTCGGCCTGG
>NZ_JACARK010000508.1:0-3766 GCF_013386655.1 Pseudomonas sp. K5002
CTGAGGTCCGGCGTCTGGCTCAGGCCCAGATAGGCCGCGTCCAGCAACTGCCAGCGGTGGTCGCCACGGCTCACCGAACTGGCGTCCTGGGCGAAGGGCGCGAAGCCCTCTTCGGCCAGCTGTTCAGGCGTCGGCAGGGCGCTGTGTTCCTCCTGCAGCAAGTGGATTTCATCCAGGGTCACCCGCAGGTCGGCGTAGATGCCTTGCTCGGCGGCGCTGAGGTCGCGGCGGGCGTCCAGTTGGTGGCTGGGCACGGCGGCGATCTCCTGGCTTTCACCGCGCAAGGCCACCACCGTGCCGGCAACGGCGAGGATGATCAGGCACAACAGCAGGACATACAGGGTTTCGTGCCCGGCACCGGCCGGGCGCACGACTTGGGTTGTACGGCTCATTGGGGCTGGATATCCGCTTGGTCGATTTCCACCACGTGGCCGGGGCCGGCATCAAACAACACGTAGAACTCGGCGGAGGGTTTCTTGAAGGTCAGCTTCGAGTCTTCTCCCAGCTTGCCGGGCACCAGGATGGTCTCGTCGTAGCCGATCACGTCCAGGGTCACGCCGGGGGCACCGCTGCCATCAGAGAAACCACCGGTGCACTGGATCTGCTCGCCGGCGATTTCCTTGCATTCGCACATCGGGTTGTGGGCCAGGGCGACGGTACTGAAACCGGCACTGAGGATCAGCGCGCCAACGGTGCGGGCCAGTTGCGGCAAAGTCATGGTTTAACTCCTCGTTTTTTCAGCCAGTCGATGGTGGCCGGCGATGCCTGGCTCAAGGGAATGGAGGCCTGGTGCATGGCGCCGTCCCAGCCTTCCATGGTGATCCACACTTCGGCGTCCAGCGGGGTGCGCTCAGGGATCGGCAACGCGGCGCCCATGCGGTATGGGGTGCCGAAGAAAATCACCCCGGCCGCCCGCAGGCTGCGGGGCTTGCCGATACGCAGGTAGGTCGCCTTGACCTGGTCGATGCACGTGGCACACAGGGCAGCGTTGAAGGATTTCATCGGGCCTGCCGGGTCCGGGCGCGGCGGCTCGTTGCGTAGCTCGGCGAGCTTCAGGCTCCAGGGGCCGACCTGTACTTCGCCGATCTCCCGTTCGCCCAGGCCGCTGTCGCCGCGAAACAGTGCCGCGTCGGCAAAGTACTTGGGCATGAAGCCCAGGGGCACCAGCAACAGCAGGATATTGATGTGGAAGCGCCATTTGAGCCAGAAGGCCCGCAGGGGCGAGGGGGGTTGAACCGTCATGGCCTTGTTCATGGGTTGGCCTCCGTGGTCTCAGCCTGCAAGGCCTGGGTTTTCGCCGGTTGACGGGCTGCCTTGGCTTCGCGTTTCAGCGCATTGAGGGTGGCCAGAGCCGTGCGTTTGGTCCAGATCAGCAAGCCGCTCAAGACCATCATGCTCAGCACCAGGCCGAAGAAGGCCCAGATCAGCTTGATCCAGATCCCGCCAAAGTCCCCGGTGTGCAACGGGCGCATGGATTCGGTGACGAACTCCAGGGCCGAACGGTCGGACAGCAGGTGCGAGGCGGCGATTTCGCCGTTGTACGGGTTGATTTCCGCGGTCTGGAACATCAGCGGGTACCAGCCACGCCCGCCGATGCGCAGGTGGCTGTAGGCGTTGCTGGGCAGGCTCACGAAGCTGGCCTCAAGCCCGGGAATGCGCTGGGTGGCGATGTTGATCGCCTCGTCCAGGGGAATCATGGGCGCCGGTACGCCCGGGGCGGACATCGGCACTTTGTCGCGGGCAATCGCCGGGACGATTGGCTCGCTGGAAATGGTGATCTGGTTATCGCCCAGGATCGCCTGGATCAGGAACCAGGTGCCGGTGATCGAGATCACCGCGATAAACCAGATCGACCAGATGCCGCTCAACCGGTGGAAGTCGCCCCAGAAAATCCGCGCACCGTGACGAATGCGCAGGGTCGGCCTGAAAAAACCTTTCCAGAAACGCTTGTAGACCACGAGGCCGGTGACCAGCGAGGCCAGCAGCGGCAAGCCCAGCAGCGAGACCAGGTACCAGCCCCAGCTGTAGCCATTGGTGAAAGGCACCAGCCACCAGCCATGCAGGGCACGGGTAAATTGCTGGAAGTTGAACGATGGGCTGATGCCCTGGATCACCCCGGTGTATGGGTTGACGTAGACCTCCAGCGAGCGCCCGTCGGGGTAGCTGAGGTCGGCGCTGAGGGCGAAGTGCGATTCGTCCGGGCGGCTCAGGGATTCGACGATCACCTGGGGTTCGGCGCGCTTGATGGCGCCGATCACCTGGTCGTAGGTGAGCGGTTCGGCATCGTCCGACGGCTTGCTGGCGCGGATGTCCGGGTTGGCCAGCCAGACGATCTCCTGGCTGACCACCGCCAGGGTGCCGGTGACGCAGACGATCAGCACAAAGAACCAGATGGGCAATGCCAGCCAGCTGTGCACGAGAAACCAGAGTTTTGAGCGTGACTTCTTCGACATGTGAATGAGGGTCTTGATCGGAGGGAGGCGGTAAAGGCCCGGAAAACGCCACCCGTAGCTTTTGCTGACGCGAGCGGCTGTATCTAAGTTAAGACGGATGAGAAACACAAAACCCTAAGGCGGATATGAAAGTAAATGTTTCAGATACGCATTCATGCAACACGAAACATGTTCCGAGCCATCACCAAGGCGGGATTGATGGGGCGGGGGCGCTGCCTATGATGGGGTCATACCGTTGAGCGAGCCCCATAATGACTTCTGCCAGAACCCTCTACGACAAACACATCGATTCCCACACGGTGTGCCGCCTGGATGACCAGGGCCATGTGCTGCTGTACATCGACCGCCAGGTGATCAATGAATACACCAGCCCGCAAGCTTTCAGCGGCTTGCGCGAGGCGGGCCGTGGTGTGTGGCGGCCCGGTACGGCGTTGGCGGTGGTCGACCATGTGAACCCCACCACGCCCAAGCGCATCGCGACCATGCCGGATGCGGGCGGCGCGCGCCAGGTGTCGTACCTGGCGGAAAACTGCCGGGATTTCGGGATCGAGCTGTTGGATATCCTCGACAAGCGCCAGGGCATCGAACACGTGATCGCCCCGGAGCAGGGTTTTATCCTGCCGGGCATGGTGATCGCCGCCGGCGACAGCCACACCACCACCTACGGGGCCTTGGGCGCGTTCGGCTTTGGCATTGGCACTTCGGAAATCGAGCATTTGCTGGCCTCGCAAACCCTGGTCTACAAGCGTCTGAAAAGCCTGCGTGTGACCGTGGACGGCGAACTGGCCCGTGGGCTGACCTCCAAGGACGTGATCATGGCGCTGATCGGCAAGATCGGTGCCTCGGGTGCCACCGGCTACGCCATTGAGTTTTGTGGGTCGACCATCGATGCCCTGAGCGTCGAGGCGCGCATGACCATCTGCAACATGGCGGTGGAAGCCGGTGCACGTGGAGCCTTCATGGCGCCGGACGAAAAGGTCTTCGCCTACCTCAAGGGCAAGCCACGCGCGCCGAAAGGCGAGTTGTGGGAACGCGCCCTGGTGGGCTGGCGCCAACTGCACTCGGATGCCGACGCGGTGTTCGACCTCGAAGTGCAACTGGATGCCAGCGCCCTTGAACCGATGGTCACCTGGGGCACCAGCCCCGACCAGGCCGCGCCCATCGGTGCCCGAGTGCCGGACCCGCAAGACATCAGCGACCTGATCCTGCGCCAGGACATGCGCCGTGCCTTGAACTACATGGGCCTGGAAGCGGGCATGCCGTTGAGCGACATTGTGATCAGCCACGCGTTTATCGGCTCCTGCACCAACGCC
>NZ_JACARK010000051.1:0-12737 GCF_013386655.1 Pseudomonas sp. K5002
CGATGGTGGTGGAGACCAGCGGCGCACGCAGGGTCGGCTGCGGCAGGCCCGGCTCCGGGCGCAGTGGCCAGGTTTCCAGCTTGCCGGTGGCGCAGAATTTGTGGCGCAGGCAGGCGTGGTCGCTCAAATCCCGGGGCTGGCGCGGCGTACCGTGCAGGCGCAGGTACTCCGGGGACGCCACCAGCACCAGGCGGTAATACCCGAGGTGGCGCGCCATCAAGCGTGAGTCCTCGGGCTTGCCGGTGCGGATCACCGCGTCGAAACCCTCCTCGATCACATCCACCATGCGGTCGGAGAAGTCCACGTCCAGCTCGATCTCGGGATAGGCGCGCATGAAATCCGTCAGTACCGGCATCAACAAGCCGCGCACTTGCGGCAGGCTGACGCGCAACTTGCCTCTGGGGGTGGCGGATGCCTGGCTAAGTTCCTGTTCTGCGGCTTCGACTTCCGCCAGGATGCGCCGGGAGCGTTCGAGAAACAGCGCGCCCTCGCTGGTCAACGTGATACTGCGGGTGCTGCGATGGAACAGCCGCACCCCCAGGCGCTCTTCGATGCGCGCGATGCTTTTGCCAATCGCCGAGGACGACACCCCCAGCATGCGCCCGGCCTCGGTAAAGCTGCGGGTTTCGGCCACCTGCACAAACACTGAAATACTGCCCAGGCTGTCCATCGTCTCGCTCCCGAGGATTGCGGACATTGGCGTCCGATAAGTTCGGAACCTTAGCCTGTTTTTCTCCACCGTGCAGCACCCTACTCTGGCTCCCTGCCCTTTCGTCTGAAAACCGGAGCCAAAAAACATGAGCGACAGCGCCCTATCTTCCACGACCCCCACGGTGAGCCGTGAACGACTGCCTCTGGGCGGCCTGTTGGCATTGGCTACCGCCGGCTTCATCACCATCCTCACCGAAGCCATGCCGGCAGGCTTGCTCCCGCAAATGGGCGCCGGCCTCGGGGTGTCCGAAGCGTTGGTGGGCCAGTTGGTGACCCTGTACGCCCTGGGCTCGCTGTTGGCCGCGATTCCCCTGACCATCGCCACCCGGGGCTGGCGCCGGCGGCCATTGCTGATGATTGCCATCGGCGGGTTTGCCTTGGTCAACAGTGTGACGGCGTTTTCCAGCGATTACCTGCTGACCCTGGTGGCCAGGTTCTTCGCCGGGGTGTTCGCGGGATTGCTCTGGGCGCTGCTGGCCGGTTATGCCAGCCGCATGGTTGCGCCGCACCTGCAAGGCAGGGCCATTGCCGTGGCCATGCTCGGCGCGCCATTGGCGCTGTCACTGGGTGTACCGGCCGGGACATTCCTGGGCACCACGGTTGGCTGGCGCCTGAGCTTCGCGATCATGTCCGGCCTGACGGTTGTGCTGCTGGCCTGGGTGCGCTGGCAGGTCCCGGACTTTGCCGGGCAACAGGCGGAAAAACGCCTGGGGCTGCGCCAGGTGCTGGCACTGCCAGGGATTCGTCCGGTGCTGTTGGTGACTTTCACCTACGTGCTGGCTCATAACATTCTCTACACCTATATCGCGCCGTTCCTGGTACCTGCCGGGATTGCAGCGGACATCGACCAGGTGCTGCTGGTGTTTGGCCTGGCGGCGCTGCTGGGTATCTGGATCGTCGGCGCGCTGATTGATCAGCGGCTGCGCGCGTTATTGGTGATCAGCTGCGCAATGTTCGCGCTGTCGGCCCTGGCGCTGGCGTTCTGGATCACCTCGGCGACGGTGATCTACACCACGGTGGCCTTATGGGGGCTGGCGTTTGGCGGTTTGCCGGCATTGCTGCAAACGGCGCTGGCCAGGTCGGCCGGGGATTCAGCCGATGCCGCACAGTCGATGCTGGTGACGGTGTGGAACCTGGGCATCGCCGGTGGCGGACTACTCGGCGGCATGTTGTTGCAAGGGTGGGGAGTGACATCGTTTCCATGGGCGGTCGCCGGGTTGGTCGTACTGGCGCTGATCGCGACGCTGCGTTTAACCGATGTTTAAACGAAACGTGACGTGATGTTTCTTAACTCTTATGATCGCACCGGGTGCGCTGCTGCATACGGCACAGCGCAGGTTAAAGTATAAGCATTGGTCGGGCCGCCAATGGAGACTTGTCGTGCCTGATAAACACCCTGCTATTCCGCGCCCCCAGGTTCTGGTCGAAGGCGCCCTGTCCGCATTGGAGCGGTTTTCAAGGATCGAAGCAGTCAGCGGTATCGTGTTGCTGCTGGCAGCGATCGTCGCGCTGGTCTGGGCCAACAGCCCCGTCGCAGATTCCTACGAACACTTCTGGAACACCCCACTCACTATCGGGCTGGGAGACTTCACGGTCTCGCGCTCGTTGCACTTCCTGGTGAACGATGGGCTGATGACCATCTTCTTCCTGGTGGTGGGCGCCGAGATTCGCCAGGAGATCAGGGACGGCGCACTCGCCAACCTGAAACTGGCCACCCTGCCCCTCGGCGCTGCGCTGGGTGGCGTGCTGATGCCGGCACTGATTTACACCCTGCTCAACCATGGCACCGTAGCGGCCAGTGGCTGGGCAGTGCCCACTGCCACCGACATTGCATTTGCCGTGGGTGTGCTGGCGCTGTTGGGTAAATCCATCCCCGCCGGCGTGCGCATCCTGTTGCTGGCTTTGGCGATCATTGATGACATCGTCGCCATCCTGATCATCGCGATTTTCTATACCGCCAGCCTGGACTACATGGGCCTGGTGATCGCGGCCTGTGGGTTGGCGTTGGTGCTGGTTTTTCAGCGGATGGGCATTGGCAAGGCCGTTGTGTACCTGTTGCCAGGGGCGATTGTCTGGTTTGGCCTGCTCAAGACCGGCGTCCATCCGACCCTCGCGGGCGTAATGCTTGGCCTGATAACGCCCGTGACTTCCAGACCGACTCGGGAACGCCCTCTGGACACCATCGGGCGCACGTTCAACGAGCTGATGGAGCGGCTTTCACAATCGGCTGAAAGTGCCCATCAAGTCGCCAAACCGTTGAAGCAATTGAGACAGGCCCAGCGGGAAATGCTGCCGCCGGTGCAACGTATTCAAGCGGGCTTGCACCCCTGGGTGGCCTTTGGCGTCATGCCACTGTTTGCCCTGGCCAACGCCGGAGTGAGCCTGCAAGGGTTCAACCTGGACGATCCACTGCCCCACGGCGTGTTCATGGGCGTGATACTGGCGCTGGTGCTCGGCAAGCCGCTCGGTGTGATGCTGGCGAGCGTGGTGCTGGTCAAACTGAACATCTGCCAATTGCCGGAGGGCGTGACCTGGAACGGCGTCGCCCTGGTGGGCCTGCTGGCGGGAATTGGTTTCACCATGTCGATTTTCATCTCGTCGCTGGCCTTCTCCGATCCGACGCTGCTGTCGGCTGCCAAGCTGAGTGTGCTGAGCGCTTCGACCCTGGCGGCTGTGATTGGCCTGAGTTGGGGCAAGCTCAAGTTTGCGCGTTGAATCAAGACTGGTTGAGTCAGCTGATTAGTGGATAAAAAAAGACCCCGGCCTCTTCAGGCCGGGGTCTTTTTATTCAGGCTGTTACGAGATCAGAACTTCTTGATCTCAGCCTTGGTTTCCAACTGCTTGCGATAGGCGGCGAAGTCTTGCTGGCCGACACGGGACGCGAGGAAGCGGCGGTACTGAGCCTTCTCGTCATCGGTCGGTGCAGCGGCTTCATTGACCGCGTTCAAGCGCACGATCACCAGGCTACCGTCTGGCAGGGTCACGCTGGTGAAGGTCGGCTTGTCCTTGGCCGCAGGCTTTGGCATGCGGAACAGGGCTTGCAGCACGGCTGGCTCGACGCCTTCCTGGCCACGGGTGGCCGCTTCGGTGACTTTCCAGGCCTGGCCATCCACCGGCTGGTTCAGCGGGGTCTTGCCATCACGCAGGTTGGCAATCAGCTCGTCCGCGTGAGTCTTCGCCGCAGCGCTCGCGCGCTCCTTGGTCAACTGGGCACGGATGGCAGTGGCAACGCTTTCCAGCGGCAGCTGGGTAGGCTTCAGGTGCTCTTTGGCACGCAGTACCACGATGGTTTCCGGGTCCAGCTCGATGGCGGTGCTGTTGGCACCCTCATCCAGTACTTCAGGGCTGAATGCAGCGGTCACCACGGCACGGTTGGCAGCGATGCCTTCGCCACCTTCACGGCCAAACGGCGCGGAGGTGTGCACGGTCAGCTTCAGATCCGACGCCGGCTGGGCCAGGTCGGAAGCTTCGAATGCAGCGTCTTCCAGTTGCTTGGTCGCGTCGACGAAACGCTGTTCAACCTGTTGGGTCTTGAGCTCGCGGGTCAGCTTGTCTTTCAGGCTGGCGAACGATGGCACTTCAGGTGCTTCAACGCCCAACAGCTTGATCAGGTGCCAGCCGAAGCTCGAACGCACCGGTGCCGAGACCTGGTCCTTGTTCAGTGCATACAGCGCTGTTTCGAAGGCAGGGTCGTAGACGCCAGGGCCAGCGAAACCGAGGTCACCGCCGTTGTTCGCAGAACCCGGATCCTGGGAGAACTCCTTGGCCAGGGCTTCGAATTTCTCGCCCTTGGCCAGGCGTGCCTGGATCTCTTCGATCTTGGCCTTGGCCTGCTCGTCGGTGGTCTTGTCGTTGACTTCAATCAGGATGTGCGCCGCGCGACGCTGTTCAGCGAGGTTGGCGGTTTCTTTCTGATAGAGGGCTTGCAGCTCATCGTCCTTGACCGCGACCTGGTCGAAGAAGGAAGCCTTCTTCAGTTCCAGATAGTCGATGACCACCTGGTCCGGGGTCATGAACTCCTTGGCGTGCTGGTCGTAGTAAGCCTTGACCTCGTCGTCAGTGATCTTCACTGCTGCAGGGTCGGCCTTGACGCTGACGGTGGCAAAATCGCGGGTCTGTTTTTCCAGACGGGCGAACGCGAGCACTTCGGCATCAGTCACAAAACCGCTGCCAGCAATGCCTGCACGAACCTGGCCGATCAGCATTTCCTGGCTCAGCATCTGACGGAATTGCATACGGCTGTAGCCCAGCTGACGGATCACCTGGTCGAAACGCTCAGCGTTGAACTGGCCATCCACCTGGAATTCCGGCGTCTGCAGGATCACTTGATCCAGCGCAGCTTCGGAGAAAGCGAATTTCGAATCGGCCGCGCCTTGCAGCAGCAGCTTGCGATCGATCAGGCCCTTGAGGGCGGCGTCGCGCAGCAGCTTTTCGTCCAGCAAGGAAGCATCGAAGTCCTTGCCCAGCTGTTGCATCAGCTGGCGACGTTGCATGTCGACGGCCTGGCCCAGTTCGCTTTGGGTGATTTCTTCACCGTTGACCTTGGCCACGTCCTGCTTGTTGTTGGTCGAAGCCTGAAAAATAGCCTCGATACCGGTGAACGCCATCAATGCGACGATGATCCCGATAATGGTCTTGGCAATCCAGCCTTGTGAATTGTCCCTGATATTCTGCAGCATGCGTCCCCCAGAAACGGTTGAACTTCAAAATTAGGCAACCGTGGAGCGTGGGTAGAGTCCGGATAGAAGAAAGGCGCATCCGAGGATGCGCCTTCTCGTAACTGGCGGAGCGGACGGGGGTTTGAACCCACACCCCCGGCGTGGCGACCCGATGGATACTCGGGTCAGCTGCCGCTCCGCTGCCAGGTCAGACCTGCGTCCGACCCGGATGGGTAAGGCTTGAGCGAAGCTTAGTTAACGGCTTCTTTCAGGGCTTTACCGGCTTTGAAACCTGGTTTTTTGGCAGCGGCGATTTGCAGAGCCTTGCCAGTCTGTGGGTTACGGCCAGTGCGAGCTGGACGATCGGTCACAGAGAAAGTACCGAAACCAACCAGTACCACAGAGTCGCCGGCCTTGAGAGCGCCAGTGACGGATTCGATTACTGCGTCCAGCGCACGGCCAGCAGCGGCTTTCGGGATATCAGCAGATGCAGCGATAGCATCAATCAGTTCCGACTTGTTCACTCTAAGTCCCCTTATATCTATTGAGTATGATTCTAAGTTTTTTGGTGAAAGCAAAAACCAGTGCTGAATGGCCTACAGACACTTAAGAGCCGCTTTATAACAAGGGCTCTAAAAAGCTGTCAAGGAAGCCTCCAGGCTTAAACGTATTAATGCGTGCTAATTCTTTCCTTAGAGTCAGTCTCGCGTTTTTCATCCTTTGCAACTATCTCAGGAGCCACATCCGGCAAGGGCTCCGGCGCGTATTGCAGCGCAATTTGCAGGACCTCGTCAATCCATTTAACCGGTTTAATCTGCAGATCCTGCTTGATATTGTCAGGAATCTCCTTCAAGTCGCGAACATTCTCTTCAGGAATGATCACGGTCTTGATACCACCGCGGTGTGCAGCCAGCAATTTCTCTTTGAGGCCACCAATGGCCAGTACCTGACCACGCAGGGTGATTTCCCCGGTCATGGCGACATCGGCGCGCACCGGAATGCCGGTCAGGGCTGATACCAGTGCCGTGCACATGCCTACGCCTGCGCTAGGGCCGTCTTTCGGGGTCGCCCCTTCCGGCATGTGGATGTGGGTGTCGTGCTTCTCGTGGAAGTCCAGGGGGATCCCCAGGCTCTTGGCGCGGCTGCGCACCACGGTCTGCGCGGCGGTGATGGATTCAACCATCACGTCACCCAGGGAACCGGTCTTGATCAGTTGCCCTTTGCCCGGGATCACGGCGGCCTCGATGGTCAGCAATTCGCCGCCCACCTGGGTCCACGCCAGGCCAGTGACCTGGCCTACCTGGTCCTGCTGCTCAGCCAGGCCGTAGCGGAATTTGCGCACGCCCAGGAAGTGTTCCAGCAGGTCAGCGGTGACCTTCACCGAGAAGCGTTTTTCCAGCGCATGTTCCTTCACGGCCTTGCGGCAGATCTTCGCCAGTTGACGCTCAAGGCCCCGTACACCGGCCTCGCGGGTGTAGAAACGAATGATGTCGCGGATCGCGTCGGCATCAAATTCGATCTCGCCTTTTTTCAGGCCGTTGGCCGCAATCTGCTTGGGCGAGAGGTATTTGACGGCGATGTTGATCTTCTCGTCTTCGGTGTAACCCGGCAGACGAATCACCTCCATCCGGTCCAGCAAGGCTGGCGGAATATTCATCGAGTTGGAGGTGCACAGGAACATTACGTCGGACAGGTCGTAGTCGACTTCCAGGTAATGGTCGTTGAAATTGTGGTTCTGCTCGGGGTCGAGCACTTCCAGCAAAGCAGACGCCGGGTCGCCACGCATGTCGCTGCCCATCTTGTCGATTTCATCGAGCAGGAACAGCGGGTTGCGCACACCCACCTTTGTCATCTTTTGAATCAATCTTCCTGGCATCGAACCGATATAAGTCCGGCGATGACCACGGATTTCCGCTTCATCACGCACACCGCCCAGGGCCATGCGCACGAATTTGCGGTTGGTGGCGTGGGCAATCGACTCCGCCAGCGAGGTTTTACCCACACCAGGAGGACCGACCAGGCACAACACCGGACCACGAATCTTCTTCACGCGCTTTTGCACGGCGAGGTATTCGAGAATGCGTTCCTTGACTTCTTCGAGGCCGTAGTGATCGGCGTCGAGAATATCTTCGGCGCGGGCCAGGTCCAGGCGCACTTTGGTCTGGGCCTTCCACGGCACCTGCACCAGCCAGTCGATATACGAACGAACCACGGTGGCTTCGGCCGACATCGGCGACATTTGCTTGAGCTTGTTCAGCTCGGCAGTGGCCTTGGTCAACGCGTCTTTCGGCAGGCCGGCGGCATCGATGCGCTTTTTCAGCTCCTCGATTTCGTTGTGGCCTTCCTCGCTGTCGCCCAGCTCTTTCTGAATGGCCTTCATCTGCTCATTCAGGTAGTACTCGCGCTGGCTGCGCTCCATTTGCTTTTTGACACGGCCGCGAATGCGCTTCTCAACCTGCAGCAGGTCGATTTCGGCATCCAGCAGCGCCAGGACGTGTTCGACCCGGGCCGACAAATCGATGATCTCGAGAATGTCCTGCTTCTGCTCGATTTTCAGCGCCATGTGCGCGGCCATGGTGTCGACCAGGCGGCTTGGCTCATCAATGCTGTTGAGGGAGGAGAGGACTTCTGCGGGGACTTTCTTGCCCAGTTGCACGTATTGCTCGAACTGGGACAGCAGGCTGCGAACGAACACTTCGGATTCGCGCTCAGGGGCGTCGACTTCGTCGATCAGCGCCACTTCGGCACGCAGGTGGCCGTCCACTTCCATGAAGCGCTCGACCGCACCGCGCTGCTCGCCTTCCACCAGCACCTTGACGGTGCCATCAGGCAGCTTGAGCAGTTGCAGGACAGTTGCAACGGTACCAACGCGATACAGGGCATCTTCGCCCGGATCATCGTCAGCAGGATTTCTCTGGGCCAGCAGGAGGATCTGCTTGTCGCCCGTCATCGCGGCCTCGAGGGCTTCGATAGACTTCTCGCGCCCCACGAACAGCGGGATAACCATGTGCGGATAGACGACGACATCACGCAACGGCAGGAGAGGCAATTCGATGGTTGTCTTCATGATTTCGCCTCTATGACAGATGAAAGTAAGCTTGAAACCAAGATGGGGGCTGCCTGCAAAAAAAACAAGCGTAATGGCATCAGTTAAACGCAGTAAAAACAAAGGGGCCCCTTAAGGCCCCTTTATTTTGTACAGCTCGGCGGTGCAACGCTTACGCGTCTGGCGCAGCCTTGGCAGCCGGCTCACTGTTTTCGTAGATATACAGTGGTTTGGACTTGCCTTCTATAACGCTTTCGTCGATCACCACTTTACTCACCTCGGACTGCGAGGGGATTTCGTACATGGTGTCGAGCAGTACGCCTTCGAGGATCGAGCGCAAACCACGGGCGCCGGTCTTGCGCTCCAGTGCCCGCTTGGCCACCGATTTGAGCGCGTCAGCACGGAACTCGAGGTCCACACCTTCCATCTCGAACAGCTTGGCGTATTGCTTGGTCAGGGCGTTTTTCGGCTCGGTGAGGATCTGCATCAACGCAGCCTCATCCAACTCGTCCAACGTGGCCAGCACTGGCAGACGGCCAACGAATTCCGGGATCAGACCGAACTTGACCAAATCGTCAGGCTCGACTTCACGCAGGGATTCACCGACTTTCTTGCCTTCTTCCTTGCTGCGTACTTCTGCACTGAAGCCAATGCCGCCACGGGTGGAACGGTTTTGAATAACCTTTTCCAGGCCGGAGAACGCACCGCCACAGATGAACAGGATGTTGCGCGTATCAACCTGAAGGAATTCCTGCTGCGGGTGCTTGCGGCCGCCTTGTGGCGGTACGGAAGCAACCGTGCCTTCGATCAGTTTCAACAGCGCTTGCTGCACGCCTTCACCGGAAACGTCCCGGGTGATCGACGGGTTGTCGGATTTGCGCGAAATCTTGTCGATTTCATCGATATAGACAATGCCCATCTGGGCCTTCTCCACGTCGTAGTCGCATTTCTGCAGCAGCTTCTGAATGATGTTCTCGACGTCTTCACCTACGTAACCGGCCTCGGTAAGAGTGGTTGCGTCGGCGATGGTGAAGGGAACGTTCAGCAGGCGAGCCAGGGTCTCTGCAAGCAGGGTTTTACCCGAGCCTGTAGGGCCGATCAGCAAGATGTTGCTTTTGCCGAGCTCGACGTCGTCACTTTTCTTGTCACGCTGGTTCAGACGCTTGTAGTGGTTGTACACCGCTACGGCCAGAACCTTCTTTGCACGCTCTTGACCAATCACATACTGATCAAGGATGCCGCTGATTTCTTTAGGCGAAGGCAATTTATGCGCGCTGCTTTCGGCCTGGGCTTCCTGCACCTCCTCACGGATGATGTCATTGCACAGGTCGACGCACTCGTCGCAGATAAAGACCGAGGGGCCGGCAATCAACTTGCGTACTTCATGCTGGCTTTTGCCACAGAAGGAGCAATAGAGCAGCTTGCCGTTGTCCTCGCCGTTGCGGGTGTCAGTCATTCGTTCGATCCAAATCCGATAGGCTTGCAACACAAGATGAAGGCTATTGAGGGCTTTTTCAAGTCCACTGGTGGTCGGACCTGCCGACCAGCCCTATTTTGAGCTGCTTATATTAAGCGGGGCGCTTTTCGATCACTGCGTCGATCAACCCGTATTCACGAGCCGCTTCGGCGCTCATGAAATTGTCACGGTTGGTGTCGCGCTCGATCTCTTCCAGGGTATGCCCGCTATGTTTGGCCATCAGCGTGTTGAGACGCTCACGAATGAAGAGGATTTCCTTGGCATGGATTTCGATGTCCGATGCCTGGCCCTGGAAACCGCCCAGTGGCTGGTGAATCATCACGCGTGAGTTCGGCAGGCAGTAACGCTTGCCCTCAGCACCAGCGGTCAGCAGGAAAGCACCCATGCTGCACGCCTGACCGATACAGGTGGTCGATACGTTCGGCTTGATGAACTGCATGGTGTCGTAGATCGACATGCCCGCTGTCACCGAACCGCCCGGGGAGTTGATGTAGAGATGGATGTCCTTGTCCGGATTTTCCGCTTCAAGGAACAGCAGCTGCGCACAAATCAGGTTGGCCATGTAGTCCTCTACCGGACCAACCAGAAAGATCACTCGCTCCTTGAGCAGGCGCGAGTAGATGTCATAGGCGCGTTCGCCACGAGCAGATTGCTCGACAACCATCGGGACCAGGCCGCCAGCGGCCTGGATATCAGAGTTCTGCTGAATATACGAATTACGGAACATGCTCTGCAGTTACTCCCAAATAGTCATGTCTTGAATACGCATAAGCCAGCGCGAGGCTGGCTTATGGGTGTATTTTCAAACGAGTTGAGCGATCAGTCGGCTTGTGCTGCTTCAGCCGGCTTGACTGCTTCTTCGTAAGAGACCGCTTTATCGGTCACCTTAGCCTTCTGCAGAACAGTATCCACAACTTGCTCTTCCAGCACAACCGAACGCACTTCGTTCAGCTGCTGGTCGTTCTTGTAGTACCAGGACACAACAGCCTCAGGCTCCTGGTAGGCCGAAGCCATTTCCTGGATCATTTCGCGAACGCGGGTTTCGTCAGGCTTGAGGTCGAATTGCTTGACCACTTCAGCCACGATCAGACCCAGTACAACGCGGCGCTTGGCCTGTTCTTCGAACAGTTCGGCCGGCAGTTGGTCAGGCTTGATGTTGCCGCCGAACTGCTGAACAGCCTGCACGCGCAGACGATCAACTTCGTTGGACAGCAGGGCCTTCGGCACTTCGATCGGGTTGGCAGCCAGCAGACCGTCCATCACCTGGTTCTTGACCTTGGATTTGATGGCCTGGCGCAGTTCACGCTCCATATTCTTGCGAACTTCGGTGCGGAAACCTTCGATGCCGGTTTCCTTGATGCCGAACTGGTTGAAGAACTCTTCGTTCAGTTCTGGCAGCTTGGGCTCGGAAACGGTGTTGACGGTCACGGTGAACTCGGCGGTTTTGCCAGCCAGGTCCAGGTTCTGATAGTCAGCCGGGAAAGTCAGGTTCAGAACGCGCTCTTCGCCGGCTTTGGCGCCAACCAGGCCGTCTTCGAAACCAGGAATCATGCGGTTGGAACCCAGCACCAGCTGAGTACCCTTGGCGGAGCCGCCAGCGAATGCTTCGCCGTCAACCTTGCCTACGAAATCGATGTTCAGCTGGTCTTCGTTCTGGGCAGCACGATCGGCCACTTCAAAACGGGTGTTCTGCTTGCGCAGAATTTCCAGCATGTTGTCCAGGTCGGAGTCAGCAACATCAGCGCTCAGGCGCTCGATGGCGATCGAATCGAAACCGGCAACTTCGAACTCAGGGAACACTTCGAAGATTGCAACGTATTCCAGATCCTTGCCTGCTTCCAGGGACTTGGGCTCGATGGAAGGCGAGCCAGCCGGGTTCAGCTTCTGCTCGACAACGGCTTCGTAGAAGGAAGCCTGGATCACGTCACCTACAGCTTCCTGACGTGCATCAGCACCGAAGCGGCGCTTGATTTCGCTCATTGGCACTTTGCCTGGACGGAAACCAGCGATCTTGGCCTTTTGGGCAGTCTGCTGCAGACGCTTGTTGACCTGGGTCTCGATGCGCTCGGCCGGCACGGTGATGCTCATGCGGCGCTCAAGAGCAGAAGTATTTTCAACAGAAACTTGCATGGATATTCCTCGTTGCACAGACGTTAGCTGGCCGTTTCCGACCCCAGAATCAAGGGCATGCATTCTAGTGGGTCAAACTCAAGAAGTCACCCTACTGAAAACGGGTAAAAAAACAGCAGGCAATTTATAGGTGCGAATGCACGAGTGCAGCTCGCCCCGGTGGCAAATACATCCCATCATGCCAGGGCTCTGCGCCAACCCTTCTATATATAGAAGCGGTTGCCAATCATCTCCCTGACAACCGACCCTGCGGACAAGGCCGGCAGGCAGTGCGGCATCATCGCGAAACATAAATACGACGAAACGCCCTGCCCTGCAGCCCAACACCTGCGACTGCGTTGAAACTCAAACCGCTGAAACAAAAAAGGCGCCAGACTATTAATCTGGCGCCTTTCGAAATATGGGGTGGACGAAGGGGATCGAACCCTCGACAACGGGAGTCACAATCCCGTGCTCTACCAACTGAGCTACGCCCACCATATTGCGTGACCAAAAAGCCCGTCAAAAAGGCTATTTGTTGAGCTTCGCGCCGACCCGCAGGCCTTCACGAAACTTTATTTGGTGCGGATGAAGAGACTCGAACTCTTACACCTTGCGGCGCTGGAACCTAAATCCAGTGTGTCTACCAATTCCACCACATCCGCGCTTGAAGCTTTTAAAGCAAAGGCGCCAGACTATTAATCTGGCGCCTTTTTAAATATGGGGTGGACGAAGG
>NZ_JACARK010000509.1:0-156 GCF_013386655.1 Pseudomonas sp. K5002
TGGCCTGGCGCAAACGCAGCGCGGGGCCGGCCTATACCGTGCAGCGGCCGTGGGTGTTTGTGTGGTTGTTGATGGGTATTTGCGTGGTGAGCATGCCGTTCACCGGCTGGTGGCTGGCGCACCTGATCGGCTGGTCGCTGGGGCAAACCTGGATCC
>NZ_JACARK010000509.1:223-4727 GCF_013386655.1 Pseudomonas sp. K5002
GGGTTCCAGCGTGATCTACACCGTGGCGGCGCTGAGCTGGTTCTGGCTGGTGGTGCGGCTTAATCGGCTGCGGCTGGGCGGGGCGGGGAGTTTGAACTTTACCGTGGCGCTGGCGGTGGTGAGCCTGGTGGGGTTTGTGGCGATTGCCGGGTTGATGGGTGCCAAGCCCGTCTAGATGATCGTTCCCACGCTCCGCGTGGTAACGCCGCCCGGGACGCTCCGCGTCCCAAGAGCGGACGCAGAGCGTCCAGTGATGCATTCCCACGCGGAGCGTGGGAACGATCTTTAGCCGCGCAGGGTGATCACCGGCCAACCACGCTTCTCAGCCTCAGCCCGCAAATTCGGATCCGGATCCACTGCCACTGCATGCGTCACCTGCTCCAGCAGCGGCAGGTCATTCATCGAATCGCTATAGAAGTAACTGTCCTCCAGGCTAAACCCGGTCTCTTCCAGCCAACGATTCAAGCGCGTCACCTTGCCCTCACGGAAGCACGGAATATCTGTGCTGCGCCCTGTGTAGCGCCCGTCTTCCATCTCGCATTCCGTCGCAATCAGGGTCTCAACCCCCAGCCGCTCGGCAATCGGCCCGGTCACAAAACGGTTGGTTGCAGTGATGATCACCAGCTTGTCGCCCGCCGCCCGGTGCTTGGCCAGCAACTCAACTGCCTTGGGCAGCACGATCGGCTCGATGCAGTCGCGCATGTAGTCGCGATGCCATTCATCCAGCTGGGCCATCTCGGTGCGGCCGAGGATTTCCAGGCAGAAATTCAGGTACTCGGCGTTATCCAGCTTGCCGGCCAGGTAGTCCTGGTAGAACTCGTCGTTGCGGGCCTTGTAGGCCACGGCGTCGAGAATCCCGCGTTCACAGAGGTAATCGCCCCAGGCGTGATCGCTGTCACCCCCCAAAAGCGTGTTGTCCAAGTCGAATAAAGCCAGGCGCATTGCAGTTACTCGCTGAAAAGTCTGTAAAAAGGCGTCCAGAATACGGTCTTTTCACAAGAGTGCACATAAGGTAAGCAGCCTCGTTGCCGCTGTATCAATCTTTGTGGAACAATGCGGTGACATGCGTTTGCGAGGTTGTTGCCGTGATCGACCCCGATGGTTTCCGTCCTAATGTCGGGATTATTCTTACGAATGATGCCGGACAGGTGCTATGGGCTCGCCGTATCAACCAAGATGCCTGGCAGTTTCCTCAAGGCGGAATCAATCCCGACGAAACCCCTGAAGACGCCTTGTACCGTGAGTTGAACGAAGAAGTAGGCCTTGAACGTGAAGATGTGCAAATTCTGGCCTGCACCCGAGGCTGGTTGCGCTATCGTTTGCCGCAACGTCTGGTGCGTACCCACAGCCAACCGCTGTGCATCGGCCAGAAACAGAAATGGTTTCTCCTGCGCCTGATCTCCAACGAGCAGCGGGTGCGGATGGATTTGACCGGTAAACCGGAGTTCGATGGCTGGCGCTGGGTCAGTTATTGGTATCCGTTGGGCCAGGTGGTGACATTCAAGCGCGAGGTTTATCGTCGCGCTCTTAAAGAGCTTGCCCCGCGCCTTTTAGCGCGCGACTGACGACGGAGTTCGACCCCGAGCCATGCTCAATACGCTGCGCAAGATCGTCCAGGAAGTTAACTCCGCCAAGGATCTCAAGGCGGCGTTGGGGATTATTGTGTTGCGCGTCAAGGAAGCCATGGGCAGCCAGGTCTGCTCGGTTTACCTGCTGGACCCCGAGACCAACCGTTTTGTCCTGATGGCCACCGAGGGCTTGAACAAGCGCTCCATCGGCAAGGTCAGCATGGCGCCCAATGAAGGTCTGGTGGGCCTGGTGGGGACGCGTGAAGAACCCCTGAACCTCGAAAACGCGGCCGATCACCCGCGTTATCGCTACTTTGCCGAAACCGGTGAAGAGCGCTACGCCTCGTTCCTCGGTGCGCCGATCATTCACCACCGCCGCGTTGTCGGCGTGTTGGTCATCCAGCAGAAAGAACGCCGCCAGTTCGACGAAGGTGAAGAAGCCTTCCTCGTGACCATGAGCGCGCAGCTCGCCGGGGTTATCGCCCACGCCGAGGCCACCGGTTCGATTCGCGGCCTGGGGCGCCAGGGCAAGGGCATCCAGGAAGCCAAGTTCGTCGGCGTGCCGGGTTCGCCGGGTGCTGCTGTCGGTACCGCCGTGGTCATGCTGCCGCCCGCCGACCTGGACGTGGTGCCGGACAAGACCGTCACCGACATCGACGCTGAAATCATCCTGTTCAAGACCGCCCTCGAAGGCGTGCGCAATGACATGCGCACCCTCTCGACCAAGCTGGCCACCCAGCTGCGGCCTGAAGAGCGGGCGTTGTTCGACGTGTACCTGATGATGCTCGACGACGCGTCCCTGGGCAGCGAAGTCAAGGACGTGATCAAGACCGGCCAGTGGGCCCAGGGCGCGCTGCGCCAGGTGGTCACCGATCACGTCAACCGTTTCGAATTGATGGACGACGCCTACCTGCGCGAGCGCGCCTCGGACGTGAAGGACCTCGGTCGCCGTCTGCTGGCCTACCTGCAGGAAGAGCGCTCGACCACGTTGGTGTACCCCGACAACACCATCCTGATCAGTGAAGAACTGACCGCCACCATGCTCGGCGAAGTGCCGGAAGGCAAACTGGTGGGCCTGGTCTCGGTACTGGGTTCGGGCAACTCCCACGTCGCGATCCTGGCTCGGGCCATGGGCATTCCGACGGTGATGGGGCTGGTGGACCTGCCGTATTCCAAGGTCGACGGCATCGAAATGATCGTCGACGGCTACCACGGCGAGGTCTACACCAACCCCAGCGAAGTGCTGCGCAAGCAATACGCCGAAGTGGTGGAAGAAGAACGCCAGCTGTCCCAGGGCCTCGACGCCCTGCGGGAACTGCCGTGCGTGACCCTCGACGGCCACCGCGTACCGCTGCTGGTCAACACCGGCCTGCTGGCGGACGTGGCACGTGCACAACAGCGCGGCGCCGAAGGGGTGGGCCTGTACCGCACCGAAGTGCCGTTCATGATCAACCAGCGTTTTCCGAGTGAGAAGGAGCAGCTGGCGATTTATCGCGAGCAATTGTCCGCCTTCCATCCGTTACCGGTGACCATGCGCAGCCTGGACATTGGCGGCGACAAGTCACTGTCGTATTTCCCCATCAAGGAAGACAACCCCTTCCTCGGCTGGCGCGGTATTCGCGTTACCCTCGACCATCCTGAAATCTTCCTCGTCCAGACCCGCGCGATGCTCAAGGCCAGCGAAGGCCTGAACAACCTGCGCATCCTGCTCCCGATGATCTCCGGCACCCACGAGCTGGAAGAAGCCCTGCACCTGATCCACCGGGCCTGGGGCGAAGTGCGCGACGAAGGCGCCGACGTGCCGATGCCGCCGATTGGCGTGATGATCGAGATTCCGGCGGCGGTGTACCAGGCCAAGGAGCTGGCGCGGNNGCTCCAACGACCTGACCCAGTACCTGCTGGCCGTGGACCGCAACAACCCGCGGGTGGCCGACCTCTACGACTACCTGCACCCGGCGGTGCTGCAAGCCTTGCAGAACGTGGTGCGCGACGCCCATGCCGAAGGCAAGCAGGTGAGTATCTGCGGCGAGATGGCCGGTGACCCGGCGGCGGCCGTACTGTTGATGGCGATGGGCTTTGACAGCCTGTCGATGAACGCCACCAACTTGCCGAAGGTGAAATGGATGCTGCGCCAGATCAACCTGAGCCGGGCCAAGGAGCTGCTGGCGGAGTTGATGACTATCGACAACCCGCAAGTTATCCACAGCTCGCTGCAATTGGCGCTGAAGAACCTTGGGTTGGCGCGGATGATCAACCCGGCGTCTGCAAAGAGCCTCTAACCGGATTTCAGAGCCTGTCCCCAATCGAAATGTGGGAGCGGNNCCGCTCCCACATTTGGTTTGCGTGAGGTTCAGATTTTGAGTTCAACTTCACCCAACTGTCCGCCATAGGGCCCAAAACTGCGCTCCACGATATGCCGCGTCCCGTCGGCATTCACAATCAACGCCGTACTCGCCCGCGTCCCGTAACTGGGGCTGGCAATAAACACACTCGACAGCAAACTCTCCGTCGCCAAGCCCACGCCGGTGTCCGGCAAGTCAGCAAACGGCGCGGTCTGCGGGTCGCTCAAAATCCCCAGCAAGGCTTCAGGCTGCGGATCTTCCAGTACTTGCGCCAACGCCGCCTTGGCCTTCAACAACTTCGGCCACGGCGTATCCAGCCCTGCATTGGATAACCCATAAACCCCCGCCACCAATGGTGTCGGCGCAGATTCCTTGGCGTTGTAATGCCAAAGCTCGTCCCGCGTCCCGACCAGCAGGTTAAACCCGGCATATTCAATCGATCTGCCATTAACGTCGGCCAAATAGTCGTCAATCGACAGCGAACTGCTGAGAAAGCGCGCCACCAACTCACCCCGCGACTTGCGCGCCGGCGGCTGGTGCGGGTCACGGATATTGGTCAGCGCCGCAAAGCGCCCGTCTGCGCCAACTCCCAGC
>NZ_JACARK010000510.1:0-1111 GCF_013386655.1 Pseudomonas sp. K5002
TGGCCGAACTGCTTGCGGTCGGCCGCCCATTGCAGGGAAACGTCCAGCGCACGCTGGGCCTGGCCGACGCAGTTGGCAGCCACCATCACCCGGCCTGCGGTCAGCCAGGCATTGGCGACTTCCCAACCTTTGCCGACTTCGCCGAGGACTTTGGAGGCTGGTACGCGGCAGTCGTCGAAGAACATTTCATAAGTGTGGTAGCCGCGGTTGCTGACGCACTTGGGGCCCCGGCGAATGGTCATGCCCGGCGTGCCACGGTCCACCAGGAACGAGGTCACGGCATTGCGTTGGCGACCGTTGTGTTCGTAGGTGTCGGTAACGGCAAACACGATGGCGAAATCCGCGTGGCCGGCGTGGCTGATGAAGTGCTTGCTGCCATTGAGCACAAAGTCATCACCGCTGCGCACGGCGCGGGTCTTGATCGCATTGGCGTCGGAACCGGCACCCGGTTCGGTCAGGGCAAAGCAGTCGATCTTCTTGCCCTGCACGCACGGCAACAGGTACTCGCCAATCTGCGCGCCGGTGCAGGCCATGAGGATTTTCGACGGCCGGGCGACAAACACATGCAGCGCCCAGGAGACTTTCGACAACTCACGCTCGATCAACGCCTGTGACAGGTAATCCAGGCCGCCACCGCCGACGTCTTCCGGCATGTTGAAGGCATAGAAACCGGCAGCGATGGCCTTGTCACGAATCTGCGCGGCAAGCTCCGGCGAAACTTCATCGGCGCGGTCCACCGCCTCCTCGTAAGGCAACAACTCCTTGGCAACAAAACTGCGTACCGCGTCCACCAACATGTCTTGTTCTTGGCTGGGCTGGAAATTCATGGCGCTACCTGTCGATCGTTCGAGGGTGTTTTGAAGGGGAATCAGTTGCCGGAGAAGTTCGGTGGGCGCTTTTCCATCGAGGCGCGCAGGGCTTCAGCACCGTCGGCGCTGCGTCCACACAGCAGGCCGGCGGCGAGTTCCGCCTGGAGCTGCTCGGGCAGGATGCGACCGGCGCCTTCGCGGATGAGGGTTTTGGTCTGGGCAAACGCAAAGGTCGGGCCGTTGGCCAGGCGCGTGGCCAGCTCGGCGACGTGGGTATGCAGTTGCTCGTCGGCAACGACTTC
>NZ_JACARK010000511.1:0-4269 GCF_013386655.1 Pseudomonas sp. K5002
GAGCAGCAGTTGCGGCTGATTGTTCAGGGCGATGCCGGGGAAGATCAGGCTGCCCAGGCTGTTGGCGCCAATCAGGAACGCCAGGGGCGCGGTACCGACGTTGATCGCCAGGGCCACGCGCACACCGCCGATGATGATCGGCACGGCGTTGGGCAATTCCACGCGAAACAGCACCTGGCGCGGCGTCATGCCGATGCCGACGGCGGCTTCTTTCAGGGAACCTTGAACGTTTTTCAGGCCTTCATAGGTGTTGCGCACGATGGGCAGCAACGAGGCGAGGAACAGCGCGAAGATCGCGGGGCCGCTGCCGATGCCAAGGACACCGAGGGCGATGGCCAGTACGGCCAGGGGAGGGACGGTATTGCCGATGTTGAAGATCTGCATGAAGCGTTCTGCGCGCCCGACCATGTTGGGTCGGCTCAGCAGGATACCGGCGGGAATCCCTACGATCAGGGCGGCCAGCATCGAAACAAGGACGAGGATCAAGTGAGCTTGCAGGTAAAACAACAAATCGTCGCGGTACAGTTCGATCGTGTTGATGCCGATCCAGTGGACCAGCAGGGCCAGGAGAGCGACGACAACCGCTCCTCCTATCAGCCCTTTGCCATAGCGAATAGCCACAGGCGGACTCCTTTTTTCTTTTGTCGGCGAACACATTTCCGAGCGGCAATGCCATTCCTGGCTGTCGGCGAATGTGGTCGCGAATAGCAGCTCGCCCCTACCGGCAACGCGGTATGCGGTCGAGCCATGAGCGCAGCCTCGTCAGGCTAACTTGCTGATTTTTCAGCCCCTGTTACGAGTGCGATAGCAGGGGAGTGGACGTCTCTACCTTTTAAAAGGTTCCATACTTGGCAGCAATTAGCCACCCCCAATGGGGTGAACGGTGGTCCGTCACCCCGGGTTTGCGCTATACTCGCCGCCCTTTTTTGACTCACCTGCCAGGCGATTTCCCATGACCCACCAGGCCGCCGAAGTCGCGAAACGCCGCACTTTCGCCATTATTTCCCACCCCGATGCCGGTAAAACCACCATCACCGAAAAGCTGTTGCTGATGGGCAAGGCGATCGCGGTGGCCGGCACGGTGAAATCCCGTAAATCCGACCGCCATGCCACCTCCGACTGGATGGAAATGGAAAAGCAGCGTGGTATTTCCATTACCACGTCGGTCATGCAGTTCCCGTATCGCGACCACATGATCAACCTGCTCGACACCCCGGGCCACGAAGACTTCTCCGAAGACACCTACCGCACCCTGACGGCGGTGGACTCGGCGCTGATGGTCCTCGACGGCGGTAAAGGCGTCGAGCCCCGCACCATCGCGCTGATGGACGTGTGCCGCCTGCGGGATACGCCGATTGTCAGCTTTATCAACAAACTCGACCGTGACATCCGCGACCCGATCGAACTGCTGGACGAAATCGAAGCCGTCCTGAAGATCAAGGCCGCGCCGATCACCTGGCCGATTGGTTGCTACCGCGACTTCAAGGGCGTGTACCACCTGGCCGACGACTACATCATTGTGTACACCGCTGGCCACGGCCACGAACGTACCGATGTGAAAATCATCGAGAAGCTCGACTCCGACGAAGCCCGCGCCCACCTGGGTGACGAGTACGACCGGTTTGTCGACCAGCTGGAACTGGTGCAGGGCGCCTGCCACGAGTTCAACCAGCAGGAGTTCCTCGACGGCCAGCTGACGCCGGTGTTCTTCGGTACCGCCCTGGGCAACTTCGGTGTCGATCACGTGCTGGATGCCGTGGTCAATTGGGCCCCCAAGCCGCTGGCCCGGGTTGCCAACGAGCGTACCGTGGAGCCTGTGGAAGAGAAATTCGCCGGCTTCGTGTTCAAGATCCAGGCGAACATGGACCCCAAGCACCGCGACCGTATCGCCTTCATGCGTATCTGCTCCGGCAAATACGAAAAAGGCATGAAAATGCGCCACGTGCGTACCGGCAAGGACGTGCGCATCGGCGACGCCCTGACCTTTTTCTCCTCCGAGCGTGAGCAACTGGAAGAAGCGTATGCCGGCGATATCATCGGCTTGCACAACCACGGCACCATCCAGATCGGTGACACCTTCACCGAAGGCGAAGTGCTGGGCTTCACCGGTATCCCGCACTTCGCCCCGGAACTGTTCCGCCGCGTACGCCTGCGTGACCCGCTGAAATCCAAGCAACTGCGCCAGGGTTTGCAGCAGTTGGCGGAAGAGGGCGCCACTCAGGTGTTCTTCCCGGAGCGCAGCAACGACATCATCCTCGGCGCCGTCGGTGTGCTGCAGTTCGATGTAGTGGCCAGTCGCCTGAAAGAGGAATACAAGGTGGAATGCTCCTATGAGCCGATCACCGTGTACTCCGCGCGCTGGATCGACTGCAGCGATAAGAAGAAGCTGGAAGAGTTCAAGATCAAGGCCGTGGAAAACCTCGCGATCGACGGCGGTGGTCACCTGACCTACCTGGCCCCGACTCGGGTCAACCTGGCGCTGATGGAAGAGCGCTGGCCGGATGTGAAATTCCGCGCGACCCGTGAGCATCACTAAGGGTTAGCGATATAAGAGAGGGCGAAGCTGTGATGGCTTCGCCTTTTTCTTTGGCTGCTATTCAGGTTGTTTCATTGGCGAAAACTTCAGTTCGGGACTAGTTTGAAGCAAGGCGACGGCGGACAGCTGTCGTACGCAGTTCAACTCCTGACTGGGCGGAATTCGACCATGAGTATCTTTCAACGTGTGGTGCTGTTGCTCAAAGTGCTGGTGATGATGTCATTGGGCATGTCTGCCGCGTGGGCCAATACGGCTGTGCAAAGCCATGGCACGGGGTTTGTGGCGGCGAAGACGGTGCAGGCGGGTGGCTTGCAGTTGGCCAAGAGTGAATCCGAGCCCGGTGACGAAAACCAGGGCGGTTCCAAGGACGATGACGATGCCGAGAACCCGGACAATGATGGCGAAGACAGCGACACCTACAACGATGGCGACAGCGATACGTAAGTAACGCAGGCAAAAGAAAGCCCCGCTTGCCGAACAGATGCGCTATCCGACAAGCAGGGCTGTAGAACACTGGAATGCTCTGGACTCACCCTCCAGAGCATTTTTTTTGCACGTCAGACCACAAATTGCTCCGCGTAGTGGCAAGCCACCTGGCGGTTGTCCAGAGGTCGCAGCACCGGTTCATCGGTACTGCACAGCTGGGTCGCGTACGGGCAGCGCTTGTGGAAGGCGCAGCCAGACGGCGGGTTCAACGGGTTGGGCAACTCCCCGACGATTTTGATCTTCGGTTTGTTCGGGTCCGGATGAATGGTCGGGGTCGCCGACAGCAACGCCTGGGTGTACGGGTGCAGCGGGCGTGCGTAGATGTCTTCCTTTGGACCGACTTCAACCGGGCGGCCGAGGTACATCACCATTACGTCATCGGCGACGTGCTGCACCACCGCGAGGTTGTGGGAGATGAACACGTAGGCGGTGTTGAATTCCTGCTGCAAATCCATGAACAGGTTCAGCACCTGGGCCTGGATCGATACGTCCAGCGCCGAGGTCGGTTCATCCGCCACCAGCACCTTGGGTTGCAGCATCATCGCCCGCGCCAGTGCGATCCGCTGGCGCTGGCCGCCGGAGAACATGTGCGGGTAGCGCTGATAATGCTCAGGGCGCAGGCCCACTTGCTTCATCATCGCCTGGACCTTTTCCCGGCGCTCGGCGGCAGACAGGTTGGTGTTGATCAGCAGCGGCTCGCCCAGTTGGTCGCCGACCTTCTGGCGCGGGTTCAGCGAGGCGTAAGGGCTCTGGAACACCATCTGCACGTCTTTGCGCAGTTGCTTGCGCTGGGCCTTGTCGGCACCGGCGACTTCTTGCCCGGCGATTTTCAGCGAGCCGGAAGACGGCTCTTCAATCAAGGTCAGGGCGCGGGCCAGGGTGGATTTGCCGCAACCGGACTCGCCCACGACCGCGAGGGTCTTGCCGGCTTCGAGCTCGAACGACACACCGTTGAGTGCGCGCACCAGGGCATGGCCCTTGAACAGGCCACGGGACACTTCGTAGTGACGGGTCAGGTCGCGGGCGGTAAGTACGACGGCCATTACGCCACCTCCTGATTCAGCGGGTAGAAGCAGCGGGCAAGGCTGTGGCTTTTCGGGTCAAGGCCCGGGCGTTGGGCGCGGCAGGACTCCTGCACATACGGGCACCGCGGCGACAGCAGGCAACCCTGCGGGCGGTCATAACGGCCGGGAACGATACCCGGCAGCGTGGCCAGGCGCGTGGCGCCGAGGCTGTGCTCGGGGATC
>NZ_JACARK010000512.1:0-17295 GCF_013386655.1 Pseudomonas sp. K5002
GGCTACATCCTCACCAACAACCACGTGATTGCCGACGCCGACGAGATCCTGGTGCGCCTGGCGGACCGCAGTGAGCTGAAAGCCAAGCTGGTGGGCACCGACCCACGTTCCGACGTGGCCCTGCTGAAAATCGAAGGCAAGGACCTGCCGGTGCTGAAACTGGGCAAATCCCAGGACCTGAAAGCCGGCCAATGGGTCGTCGCCATCGGTTCGCCGTTTGGTTTTGACCATACTGTGACCCAGGGTATCGTCAGCGCCATCGGTCGCAGCCTGCCGAACGAAAACTACGTGCCGTTCATCCAGACCGACGTGCCGATCAACCCGGGCAACTCCGGCGGTCCGTTGTTCAACCTGGCGGGTGAAGTCGTTGGCATCAACTCGCAGATCTACACCCGCTCCGGTGGTTTCATGGGCGTTTCGTTCGCGATTCCGATCGATGTGGCCATGGACGTTTCGAACCAGCTGAAAACCGGTGGCAAAGTCAGCCGCGGCTGGCTGGGGGTGGTGATCCAGGAAGTGAACAAGGACCTGGCTGAATCCTTCGGTCTCGACAAGCCGGCCGGTGCCCTGGTCGCGCAGATCCAGGACGATGGCCCTGCTGCCAAAGGTGGCCTGCAAGTCGGTGACGTGATCCTGAGCATGAACGGCCAGCCGATCGTCATGTCTGCGGACTTGCCACACCTGGTGGGCGCGCTCAAGGCCGGCAGCAAGGCCAAGCTGGAAGTGATTCGTGACGGCAAGCGCCAGAACGTCGAACTGACCGTCGGTGCTATCCCGGAAGAAGGCGCGGCGCTGGATGCGCTGGGCAACAGCAAGCCAGGTGCCGAGCGCAGCAGCAATCGCCTGGGCATTGCTGTAGTCGAGTTGACCGACGAACAGAAAAAGAGCTTCGACCTCAAGAGCGGTGTAGTGATCAAGGAAGTCCAGGACGGTCCTGCCTCCCTGATCGGCCTGCAACCAGGTGATGTCATCACCCACCTGAACAACCAGGCTATCAACTCCACCAAAGAGTTCACCGACATCGCCAAGGCGCTGCCGAAGAACCGTTCGGTGTCGATGCGCGTCCTGCGTCAGGGGCGTGCCAGCTTCATTACCTTCAAACTGGCCGAGTAATCCGCTAGTCCAATAAAAAGCCCCGCTCTCGATGTTCGAGAGCGGGGCTTTTTTGTGGCTGAAAGGTTTAGCCCATCATGTCTTTGACCATGCGTTCCTGGTCGATCAGTTCACGCTGGCGTGCGTCGATACGTGACGAAAGCGGGAAGTTGCTGCCGGCGCGACGCTTGGCGAAATCCAATTGCTGGATGGCCTGCTTGAAATCTCCCACCAGCGCGAAGTACTCGGCGCGGGCCTGGTGCAGGCCGATGATATTGCCCGACAAGCCACGGGTTTCCGCAACCTGGTACCAGACGTCCGGATCGTCTGGGCGAGACTTCAACAATCCTTCCAGGGCTTTTTCCGCGTCAGCGTTGCGGTTCTGCTTGAGCAGCAGATCCACACGAACCTGGTTCAGCGGATAGTTGCCTGGATATTGCGTCAACATTCGGTCCGTACGCTGCTGGGCATCCGTCAGGCGATTGTTGGTCATGTCCAGCTCGATCTGCGCCAGGTTGTAGGTGATGTCGTTGGGCGCCTTGGCCAGCAGCGGCTTGAGGTTTTCCCGGGCCAGGTTGAACTGGGCACCCTTGATCTGAGCGATGGCGAGGCCATAACGCGCGATATCGTTCTTCGGATTTTCATCCAGCTGGGCCTGGAAACGTTTGGCGGCCAGCCCCGGGGTGTCTTCGTAATACAGTTGCACTCGAGCACGGATCAGTTGATAGCGCAGGCTGTCCTCAATGCCACCCAGCTTGGCTTGCTCCGCACGGTTGCGGGTGTCGGCGATCCGCGATTCGGTTACCGGGTGAGTCAGCAGGAATTCAGGCGGCTTGGCATCGAAACGGTACTGGCGCATCAAGCGCTCGAACATGGTTGGCATGGACCGTGGGTCGTAGCCGGCTTTCTCCAGGTTGAGAATGCCGATGCGGTCAGCCTCTTGCTCGTTTTGCCGGGAAAAGCGCCGTTGCTCCTGGATCGCGGCGGCCTGGCTGCCGGCGATCGCGGCAATGCCCGCATCGCCTGCGCCAGCGGCGGCAGCGATGATGCCGCCGAGCAGCGCAGCCATCATCGGGATCTGCATGCGCTGCTGTGCTTCCACGCCTCGTGCGAAGTGACGCTGGGACAAGTGAGCCAGTTCGTGGGCCAGTACCGAGGCATATTCGCCTTCGGTCTGGGCGTTGAGGAACAGGCCGCCGTTGACCCCGACGATACCGCCCGGTGCGGCAAAGGCGTTCAACTGCGGGCTGTTGATCAGAATGAATTCCAGGCGCCGGTCATTGACCTGGCTGGTTTCCACCAGCTTATAAACGCTGGATTCGACGTAATCCTTGAGCTGCGGGTCGTTGAGTTGCGAGACCTGGCCACGCAGGTAGGCCAGCCATGCCCGACCCAGATCGTATTCCTGTTTTGGCGAGACAATGGCAGAACTGGCGTCGCCAAGTGACGGCAGGTCGTCGGCGAAGCCTGGAGAGGCAAGCAGGCAAGCCAGCGTCAGCAGGGTAGGGCGCAAAAAAGTCATGCACAAAGCCTTTCGACAAAGAGCTTACTGTAGCCGGACACTGAGCTTCGGACCAGATATTCTAAGCGCCCTCGACGCCCACCCGGAGTTAGACCATGACCGACGCTGTAGCCTTCGATGCCGAACTGGATGCCAGTGGCCTTAACTGCCCGCTGCCCTTGCTCAAGGCCAAGCTGGAGCTCAATCGGCTGGCCAGCGGCGCGGTGCTCAAGGTGATCGCCACGGACGCTGGCTCCCAGCGGGACTTTCGTACGTTTGCCAAGCTGGCCGGCCACACCCTGCTGCATGAAGAAGACGAAGCGGGCGTCTATCGTTACTGGTTGCGCAAGGCCTGAATCGCTTGAATATGCTGTCCTTATCGCCTGAGGTTTATTGATGTTCAAAGTGTTACGTGACTGGATTCAGCGCTACTTCTCCGACGAAGAAGCCGTGGTGCTGGCCGTCCTGCTGTTTCTTGCCTTTACGGCCGTGCTCACTTTGGGCGGCATGCTGGCGCCGGTACTGGCGGGGATGGTGCTGGCGTACCTGATGCAAGGCCTGGTCTCCATCCTGGAGCGTCTGCGCTTGCCGGGTGGGGCAGCGGTGGGTCTAGTGTTTGCCTTGTTCATGGGGCTGTTGCTGGTATTTATCGTGATCGTGGTGCCTTTGCTGTGGCACCAGTTGATCACCTTGTTCAACGAGCTACCGGGCATGCTCGCCAAGTGGCAGTCATTGCTGCTGCTGTTGCCTGAGCGCTATCCGCACCTGGTGTCGGACGAGCAGGTCCTGCAGGCCATTGAGGTGGCTCGCGGCGAAATCGGAAAGTTCGGACAATGGGCGCTGACCTTTTCCCTTTCGAGCTTGCCGCTGCTGGTCAACATCATGATCTACCTGGTACTGGTGCCGATCCTGGTGTTTTTCTTCCTCAAGGACCGCGAGATGATCGGTCGCTGGGTGCGTGGCTATCTGCCCCGTGAGCGTGCGCTGATTACCCGGGTCGCCGAGGAAATGAACCGGCAGATTGCCAACTACATCCGCGGCAAGGTTATCGAGATTTTTATCTGCGGTGGCGTCACTTACATCGGTTTTGTCGCGCTGGGGCTTAACTACGCTGCCCTGTTGGCGCTGCTGGTGGGTGTTTCAGTGGTGGTGCCATACGTTGGCGCGGTGGTGGTGACGGTGCCGGTGATGTTGATCGCGCTGTTCCAGTGGGGCTGGAGTGATCAGTTCATCTACCTGATGGCGGTGTACGGCATCATCCAGGTGCTGGACGGCAACGTGCTGGTGCCGCTGCTGTTCTCCGAGGCGGTGAACCTGCATCCGGTGGCGATCATCTGTGCGGTGTTGTTGTTTGGCGGGTTGTGGGGCTTCTGGGGGGTGTTCTTTGCGATTCCCCTGGCGACGCTGTTCAAGGCGGTGCTGGATGCCTGGCCTCGGCAGGAGCCTGTTGTAGCGCCGTTACTCTGATATTTGTGGTGCCGGTGCATGGCCTCATCGCGGGCAAGCCCGGCTCCCACATTGACTGAATTGTCCTGTCGAACAATGATCACAGGTGGGAGCTGGCTTGGCTGCGATAGCTATTTCAAAGCCAGCAGGTGAATCAAGCCTGGTTCAGCGCCTGCGCCGCTTCGAGCACTGCATCCACATGGCCCGGCACTTTCACACCGCGCCATTCCTGGCGCAGTACGCCATTCTTGTCGATCAGGAAGGTGCTGCGATCAACACCCAGGTATTCCTTGCCATACAGCTTCTTCAGCTTGATCACATCAAACAGCTGGCAAACCGCTTCGTCCTTGTCGCTGATAAGCTCAAAGGGGAATTCCTGCTTTGCCTTGAAGTTCTCGTGGGACTTCACGCTGTCCCGGGACACGCCAAACACCTCGGTGTTGGCCGCCTTGAACGCAGCATGCTGGTCACGGAAGCCCTGGCCTTCAGTGGTGCAGCCCGGGGTGCTGTCTTTCGGGTAGAAGTAGATCACCACTTGCTTGCCCTTGAGCCCGGCGAGGCTGAAGGTTTGCCCGCTGGTGGCCTGGGCTTCGAAGTCGGCTACCGGTTGGTCGATCACTACAGACATGAAGACTTCCTTACATAGGGTTCTGTGGGCGCCAAGGCTCGATCAGTGCGTCGAGGTTCAGGGCATCGGCGAAATCCAGGAACTGGTCGCGCAGCCAACTGATCTGTACGCCGGCCGGCAAGGTCACGGTAAAGGTGGCGTTGAGCATGGTGCCGCCGGTCTGCGGAGCCTGATAGGTGTCGCAGGTCAGGTTTTCCAGCTCGACGTTGTGGTCGATAAAGAACTGGCACAGCTCGTTGACGATGTCCGAGCGGTAGGCCGAACTGACATAGGCCACGTAGGGCAGGGCCTGTGGACGGTTTTCCAGGGCGGCGCTGCGCACCACGTTGACCGTGAAGTCATGCTTCTTCGCCAAACCCGGTAAACCGGTTTCAAGGCGGGCCAGGGCATCCCAGGTCCCGGAAATCTGCAGGACCAGCGCACTGCACTCGCCATGGCGGGTCAGGCGGGAGGTCACGACGGCGCAGCGGTTTTCATGGCTGGCGCGGCACAGGACGTTAGTCAGCTCCATGGGGTTGGCGCCGAGGGCACTGATGACAAGGAATTGTTCGCGGACTGTGGGGGTGGACATGCAGCCTTCCTAAAGCGATGAGCGGTCGATACGATGCAAGCGGTATCAATCAAAGGATGAAGGGTAGCGAAAACCATCGCCAAGGGCTAGGAGGTGGCGTTTTCATTACGTAATCAGCTTCATCAAACCCCGCTTTGGCAGAATGATGGCGCTGCTGCGAACTAAGTTGATCCAGAACGCATCCTCAGGCGGTACTTCGCTTGTACAAGCATCTTGGCGCCAGTACCATTACCGCTCTCTTTTTCCGGCAGGAGCGGTTGCATGATTGCGGGCAGTATGGTGGCACTGGTCACACCCATGGATGCACAAGGTAATCTCGACTGGGACAGCCTGGGCAAACTGGTGGACTTCCACCTGCAAGAGGGCACCAACGCCATCGTGGCGGTCGGCACCACAGGTGAATCGGCCACACTGGATGTGGAAGAACACATCGAAGTGATCGAGTTCGTGGTCAAGCGCGTTGCAGGGCGCATTGCTGTCATCGCCGGCACGGGCGCCAATTCGACCCGCGAAGCGATCGAATTGACCAGCAACGCCAAGAAAGCCGGCGCCGATGCCTGCCTGCTGGTGACGCCGTACTACAACAAGCCGACCCAGGAAGGCCTGTACCTGCACTTCCGCGCCGTTGCCGAAGCGGTCGATATCCCGCAGATCCTCTACAACGTACCCGGTCGCACCGCCTGCGACATGAAGGCCGAGACCGTGATCCGCCTGTCCACCGTACCGAACATCATCGGTATCAAGGAAGCCACCGGTGACCTGCAGCGCGCCAAGGACATCCTGGCCGGCGTCAGCAGCGACTTCCTGGTGTACTCCGGTGACGACGCCACGGCGGTCGAGCTGATCCTGCTGGGCGGCAAAGGCAACATCTCGGTGACTGCCAACGTTGCACCGCGCGCCATGAGCGAGCTGTGTGCCGCGGCCATCGCCGGTGATGCGGTCAAGGCCCGGGCGATCCACGAACAACTGGCACCGCTCAACAAAACCCTGTTTATCGAATCCAACCCTATCCCCGTGAAATGGGCGCTGCATGAGATGGGCCTGATGCCGGACGGTATCCGTCTGCCGCTCACCTGGCTCAGCGAAGCCTGTCACGAACCGCTGCGACAGGCCCTGCGCCAGTCCGGCGTCCTGGTTTAATTGAGGAAGCACTACGCATGAAGCGATTGGCCGGACTTTCCGCACTTGCCTTGATTATCTCCAGCACCAGTGGCTGCGGTTGGATCTGGGGCCCGGAAGGCTACTTCCGCGACCGCGGTAGCGATTACCTGGAAGCCCAACAAACCGCCCCGATGAAATTGCCGTCGGACGTCAATGTCGCCAAGCGCCTTGACCCGTTGCTGCCGATTCCGCGCAACGTGGCCGACGACACCGTCAAGGGTGAATACGAAGTGCCGCGTCCACAGCCGTTGTCGGCCGTGGCCGACGCCAGTGACTACAGCCTGCAGAAGAGCGGCGACACCCGTTGGGTCATGGCCCAGCGCCCACCTGCCGAAGTCTGGCCGGTGGCGGTCCAGTTCTTCCAGGACAACGGTTTCCGCATTGACGAACAACGCCCGCAGACCGGTGAATTCACCACCGCGTGGCAGCACACCAGCGAACTGTCGGCATCCATGGCCAAGCGCCTGCAGGCCGGTGGCGTAGCCAATGACAGCGAAGCCCGCATCCGCGTGCGTATCGAGCCAGGCGTGCAACGCAACACCAGTGAAGTCTACGTAGTCAGCGCCGAGCGTCCTGCCGGCAGCACCGCCAACGTCGACTTCACCCCACGTTCGGTCAACACCGGCGTGGACGCTGCCCTGGTCGACGAAATGCTCGCCAGCATGAGCCGTATTTCCGAGAAGGGCGGCTCCGTCTCCCTGCTCGCCGCCGGTAGCTTTGACACACCTAGCCGCGTCAGCCTCAGCGAAGACGGCAGCGGCAACGTGGTGCTCAACCTGGGTGAAGACCTGGACCGCGCCTGGTCGAGTGTCGGCCGCGCGCTGGAGCACGGCGAATGGCGCGTTGAAGACATCAACCGCAGCCTGGGCCTGTACTACATCAACCTGGCCGAAAAAGCCGAGAAGAAAGACGACGAGCCAGGTTTCTTCAGCAAGTTGTTCGGCAGCAAGCCGACCAAGGAAGAGATCGAGACCCGCGCCGAGCGTTACCAGGTTCGTTTGAGCAAGGTAGGCGAAAGCGTGCAAGTCACCGTCGAGAAAAACATCAACACCGTGGCGCCGGCAGAAGTGGCGCGCAAAGTGTTGGGCGTGATTCAGGACAACCTGGGCTGATCCGATGCGTTTTGCCGTTCTCGGCAGCGGTAGCCAAGGGAACGGCACGCTTGTAGCCCATGACGACACGTACGTCCTGGTGGATTGTGGTTTCTCCCTGCGGGAAACCGAGCGGCGCCTGCTGCGCCTGGGGGTTCACCCCGCGCAGCTGAGCGCGATTCTGGTGACCCACGAACATGCCGACCACGTGCATGGCGTGGGTTTGCTGTCTCGGCGCTACAATCTTCCGGTGTACCTGAGTCGCGGCACCTTGCGCGGGATGCGCAAACCGATTGAGCCCGCAGGTTTGCTGGCCGGTGGCGAACAATTGCAGATCGGTGCCTTGAGCATCGATGTGATTGAAGTGGCCCACGATGCCCAGGAACCGACGCAATACGTATTCAGTGACGGTGAACGGCGTTTTGGCCTGCTCACTGACCTGGGTTCGTACTGCGCCAAGGTGCTGGACGGTTACCGGGACCTCGACGCATTGATGATCGAGTCCAACCACTGCCGTGACCTGCTTGCGCGTGGCCACTACCCGGCCTTTCTCAAGCAGCGGGTCGGCGGGCAGTTTGGACATTTGAACAACCACCAGGCGGCGTACCTGGTGTATGAGTTGGGCTGGCAAGACCTGCAACACCTGGTCCTGGCCCACCTGAGCAGCAAGAACAACCTGCCGCAGCTGGCCCGGCAATGTTTTGTCGACACCCTTGGGTGCGACCCGGACTGGCTGCAACTGGCCGATCAAGATTCAGGGCTCGACTGGCGACACATCGCCTAGCCCACCTACTTAGCAAGCGGAGCCCATCATGGAAAAACGTGAAGAACTCTACCGCGGCAAAGCCAAATCGGTTTACAAGACCGACGACGCCAACCGCTTGATCCTGCTGTTTCGCAACGACACCTCGGCGTTCGACGGCAAGCGCATCGAACAGCTCGACCGCAAAGGCATGGTGAACAACAAGTTCAACGCCTTCATCATGCAGAAACTCGAAGCGGCCGGCATTCCGACCCAATTCGACAAACTGCTGGGCGACAACGAATGCCTGGTGAAAAAACTCGACATGATCCCGGTCGAGTGCGTCGTGCGTAACTATGCGGCCGGCAGCCTGGTGAAGCGTTTGGGCGTGGAGGAGGGCCTCAAGCTCAACCCCTACACCTTCGAACTGTTCCTGAAAGACGACGCCAAGGGTGACCCGTTCATCAACGAATCCCACGTGGTGGCGTTCGGTTGGGGCACCGCTGAGCAACTGGCTCGCATGAAGGAGCTGTCGCTGAAGGTCAACGACGTCCTGAGCAAACTGTTCGACGACGCCGGCCTGCTGCTGGTGGACTTCAAACTCGAATTCGGCGTGTTCCACGACGGCTCCATCGTCCTGGGCGACGAATTCAGCCCTGACGGCTGCCGCCTGTGGGACAAAGACACTCGCAAGAAGATGGATAAAGACCGCTTCCGCCAGGGCCTCGGTGATGTCATCGAAGCCTACGAAGAAGTCGCCAATCGTCTCGGCGTACCGCTGTAACCGACGCAAGCATCTGATAGCACGGAAAAAAATCGCTTTGGCGCTTTGCTTCCAGGAAACAGGCTGTTATGATGCGCGCCGTTGGAGAGATGCCAGAGTGGCCGAATGGGACGGATTCGAAATCCGTTGTACCTTCACCGGTACCTAGGGTTCGAATCCCTATCTCTCCGCCATTATTGAAAAATGAAAAACCCCCGATAACTTCAATGTTGTCGGGGGTTTTTTGCTTTCAGTCAGAAACTGCATAATGAATTCTGCTACGGTCTTCGTTAATTGGCGCTTCGGACATCGGTCATGAATTTTAAAAAAGTACTGGCGCATTTGCAGGCTGAAGTTCCCGAGCTATTGGCTGTGTATGTGTTCGGTAGCCAAGTGACGGGTGAGGCAGGTAGTGAGAGTGATCTGGATGTTGCGGTCCTTTCTGCGGGAGTGGTCGAGCCTTTATTGCTATGGCAGCTTTCTGGGGAGTTGGCCGATATCGTTGGAGTTCCCGTCGACTTGCTTGATTTGCGCGCAGCCTCAACAGTAATGCAATACCAAGTATTGACCACTGGGCGTCGGCTCTGGTCCGGGAACGTCCAGGCGGGTCTATTCGAGAGCTACGTCCTGAGCGAAAAAACCGCGCTGGACACGGCAAGGGCTGAGTTGTTGGCGGATATCCAGAAGGAAGGGAAAGTTTATGGTCGATGATGTTCTCATCAATAAAGCAGCCAGTATTGAGCGTTGCGTTGCGCGCGCCCGTCAGGAATACGATAAGGATCCCACCAGCTTCACCACCGATTTCACGCGCCAGGATGCGGCGATTTTGAATATTCAGCGTGCCTGTGAGGCAGCGCTGGACATGGGCCAGCACTTGATTCGTCGTGAGCGCCTGGGTGTTCCACAAGGAGCTCGTGACGTGTTTGAGTTGTTATGTCAGGGCGGTTGGGTCAATCCTGCGTTGCTGACCAACCTGAAGAACATGGTCGGGTTTCGTAACATTGCTGTTCACGAGTACCAGACGCTTCAATTGCCGATTACTGTAGCGATCATTACAAAACACCTGGATGAGTTTCTAGCATTTAGTTCGCATATTTTGACCAAGGATGCGGGGTTGGAAAATAAACAAGTCTAATCTGTAAATTTTCCATCCCTCTGAATAAGTTTTCCTGCTGCGGTGTTCACCACACAGACCACTCAGGAAACGCCCATGAACAATCCCGCCGACCGCTACGACCGCCTGACCCGCACCTTCCACTGGCTGACCGCCGCCCTGGTGATCTTCATGTTCGCCAGCGCCCACGTCTGGGAAAACCTGGAAAAAGGCACGCCACTGCGCAAGGGCCTGCAATCGGTCCATATCTCCCTGGGCATCGCCATGGCGGTGCTGATCGCTGCACGTATCCTCTGGCGTGTGTTCGGCGGCAATCACCCAAAGGCCGACAATCACCCTGCGCTTAACGTGGCCGCCAAAATCGCCCACGGCTGTCTATACCTGTTGTTACTGACGCAGGTGACCCTGGGCTTCCTGTTCCGCTGGGCCCAGGGCGAGCCCTTCAACTTTTTCGGACTGTTCCCGGTGCCAGCGCCTTTTGTGATCGATCACGAATTGCGAGGCACTCTGGGTGGCCTGCACAACAATGTCGCCTGGGCGATCATCGTACTCGCCGGGCTGCATGCCTGCGCCGCGCTGTGGCATCACTACATCCAGCGCGACAGCACGTTGCGCCGCATGCTGCCGGCCCCTCGTGGCGATCTTCCCTACTGAGTTTGCTGCTGTACTTTCCCTATCGTTACGGAGCATGAATGCCATGAAGAATCGTCCCGAGCACGCCGTTGGTTACCGCACCGCTTTGTTCTTTGGCGCCTGTATGGCCGCCGCGCTATTGGCCGGCCAGGCCCATGCCTCCGGTGACGAATCGGCGCCGCCCAAGCCCAACTGCCCCAAAGGCCAGGTCTGGGATACCAAGACCGGCAAGTGCGTGCTGCAAACCAGCAAGGCCACGTCGGACGCCGACCGCACCGACTACGCCTATCGCCTGGCCAAGGACGGGCGTTATGAAGAAGCCTTGTCACTGCTCGACACCCTGCACAACCCGAACACCGCCAAGGCCCTGAACTACCGCGGCTACGCCACCCGCAAACTGGGGCGCACCGATGAAGGCATCAGCTACTACCTGAAGTCCGTGGCACTGGACCCCAACTATGCACAAGTCCGTGAGTACCTGGGGGAAGCCTACGTCATCAAGGGCCGTGTGGACCTGGCCCAGGAGCAACTGGTGAAGATCAAGGCGTTGTGCAGCACCACCTGCGAAGAGTACGAAGACCTGGCTGAAGCCATCGCCGCCGCGCCTCAGGCTTGAACCTGTGAGCGAACAGTCGGGAGATTGCCATCACCACAGACGCTGAGTTGCGCCGAGAGTTGAGCCAGCTGTTGCCACGTTTATGGCGATACGGGCTGGTGCTGTCGCGACAAAAGCATGTGGCTGATGACCTGGTGCAAGCCACCTGCGTGCGGGCGTTGGAGCGTGCAGGCCAGTTCGTGGCTGGCACGCGGCTGGACCGCTGGTTGCTGACGATCATGCATTCGATCTGGCTTAACGAATTGCGCGCCCAGCGAGTACGGCAAGGGCAGGGGTTTGTCGACGCCGAGCAGGCGTTGTCGTTCGACGGTGAAGCCCTGGCTCAGGACCAGGTCCTGGCCGCGCAGGTGATCAAGCGCGTCAATGCATTACCCGAAGCGCAGCGGGAGACTGTTTTTCTGGCCTACGTCGAAGGCCTCTCATACAAGGAAATTGCCGAAGTCCTGCATATTCCCGTAGGAACGGTGATGAGCCGGTTGGCCGCTGCACGCATGAAGCTGGCTGAAACTGCGCACTCAAGCGGCTTGTTGGATAAATCGAGCGGAGAACGACGATGACTCAAAATACACCACCGTCGGATGAACTGCTGGTGGCTTACCTGGACGGTGAGTTAGACCCTCGGCAGCGTCAGGTTATCGATAACCTGCTGGGGATCGATCCTGCCGTGACCGCCCGCTTGGAGCTGCTCAAGCGCGGCCACTTGCCGTTCAAATCAGCCTTCGATTCGGTTCTCGATCAAGCCCCTGCAGAGCGTTTGCAGGTGATGCTCGATGCCTTGCCGCCGGCACAAACACCCACCCTGAGTCGACGCAAATTTCTCGCGGTAGCAGCAAGCTTTGCGGTGGCCGGTGTGGTCGCTGATCGATTGTTCATGACCTGGCCCCGGCCTGAGCCCGGTTCGGGCTGGCGTGCCTCGGTGGCCGAATACATGGCGCTGTATACGCCCCAGACCCTGGAAAACCTCAGCGCCGATCCCGACTCCCATATCGCCCAGCTGAGTTCGGTCGGGACCCAGCTCGGCCTGTCGTTGAACCCGGATGCAGTACACCTGCCTGGCGCCGAATTTCGCCGCGCACAAATCCTTGATTATGACGGCGTACTGATCGGCCAACTGACCTACCTCGACGCGCGCCACGGCCCGCTGGCGCTGTGCATTACGGCGGCGAAAAAAGGTGCGGTGGCCATGGCCACCGAACAGCGCCGGGGCATGAACGTGGTGTTTTGGTCCAGCCCGTCCCATGCGTTCATGTTGATTGGCAGAAACCCGTTCGAGGATTTGCAGATCATGGCGCGCAGTGCCGAGAAGGCTTTGTCGGCATAGCTTCAATGAGACGATGAGGGCGTCTGCAACGCCCGCCACCGAGCCGGCGTCGTCCCCTCCCAGGAACGAAACGCACGATAAAACGAGTTGGTATCTTCGTAGCCCACCAGGCACGCGATCTCGTCTATCTCAATCGACGGCTCGGTGAGCAGATGCCGCACCACTTCCTGGCGGGTTTCCAGCATCAGTTGCCTGAAACTGGTGCCGGCCTCGGTAATGCGCCGTTGCAACGTACGTTCGCTCATGCCCAGCTCCCGCGCTACCTCGACCATCTCGGGGCGGCCACTGGCCAGGACGCGCTTGAGGGTGATCTTGACCTGATGGCTGATGCTGGCCGGTGTCGAGGCCTCCGCAAGCGCTGCCACCAGGCCCGGGTTCAGCATTTCGAGCATTTGCGGGTTGTACCCCGGAAAAGGTCGGTCCAGATCGGCGGCGTCCAGTATCAGCGCGTTGCGCCCGGCACCAAAACGCACGGAGCAACCGAAAAACTCGGCCAGTGCACGGCTGCCATCGTCCGGGCGAACCAGTTCGACCTGCAGGGGAGTGATCTGCGTCCGTGCTCCCCGTCGCCCCAATTCAACAAACGTCGCAAACGCCGCATCCACCAGCAGCGCAGGCGGTAATTCTGGCGTGTGCAACCAGTCGATGGTCACCGTACAGGTACGGCCATCCTCGCAAACCTGCAGGCGCTCGGGTGTGCACAATTGCTTGAAGCGGGCGAGACGGTGCAGGCCATCGCGATAATCCCGGGCGATAAAAGCGGCAAAGCTGGAGGGTGGAAGCGCGGTGATATCCAGCCGCGTCACCAGTAATATCCCGACAGCCGGATCAGGATTAAGTATGCGCACCGCCTCCCACAAGCGAAAGAACTCCAGCGTCGTCACCTGCCGCCGGTCTCGCCGCTCGCGGATATGCAGGGTCATGGGCAAGCGTGCCTGACGCAACACCACCGACGGCTCCAGCCCGACGCTCTGCAGCGCCAGCCAGAACACATCCGGTATGTTGAAACGGGGTTGGGTCGCGTCAGGCATGCGGCACCTTTTTCAAAAGCGTGAGATTAATCCGAGGCCGACACGCTGAGGTCATGCCACTTTTTATCCGACTCGGCCAAGTCTGCTGCTGCCCGGGCGGCGTATTGCACGGCATCGCTGCCGATCAGCAAGCGTAGCGGGGCGTCTTTGTTCAGTGCCAGCTCCAGCACGATTTCGGCAACCCGGTCCGGACCCGTCGGCAGGATGCCGGGGGAGTTGAGCAATTCAACCAGGGCGCCGACCGTTTGTTGGTAGGGCTCACTGATGGCCGGAATCGTCATGGAACTGCCCGACCAGTCCGTGCGCATGCCGCCCGGCTCCAGCACGGTCACCTGGATGCCCAGTGGTGTGACTTCCTGTGCCAGTACTGTGGAAAATCCACCGACTGCCCATTTCGCACTCTGATACGCGGCCAGGCCGGCCATGCCGATGCGGCCACCCAACGACGATACCTGGAAGATATGCCCACGGCCCTGGGCGCGCAGCACCGGCACCACCGCCTTGCTCACGTGCACCACACCATAGAAGTTGGTGCTGATCTGCGCGGAAAAATCCTCCAGCGTCACATCTTCCACCGACGCCAGGTCACCGTAGCCGGCGTTATTGACCACCACATCCAGGCGACCAAAATGTTTCACCGCGGCATCCACCGCTTCCAGCACCTGCTGGTTATTGGTCACGTCCAGCGTGACCGGATAAATCGCCTCGCCGTATTCGGCCACCAGGTCATCCAACTGCTTGGGATTGCGCGCGGTGGCAACCACACGATCACCGGCGCGCAGGGCGGCTACGGTAATCGAGCGGCCGAGGCCGCGGGAACTGCCGGTGATAAACCATATCCTGGACATTCGAACACCTCTTCGTTTGAGACTGCGGGAGTAACTTGTGAACGAATGATGGTCGACGGGCCTCTCTCATACACTAGCAAGAGGCCGCCAAGTGACTTGCATATCACGCCATTTATTCTGCGGCCAACCGTGCCGACAGGCTTTCGATAAACACCGTCTCCGCCCGGCTCATCTTCTGCTCACGGTTCCACAGCAGGTGGATATCCACGTCGGTAATCCCTTCGTCTGGCGGCAAGCGCCAGAGCAACCCATGCTTCACATCCTCGGCCACCACATGAATCGGCAGGCAGCCCAGGCCAAACCCGGCAATCACCAACCGCCGAACTTCCTCCAGGCTGGAGGACGACGCCACGATGCGCCCGCTGAAGCCCTGCTGGTCGCGAAAGATCGTCAACGGCGAGAGCATTCCGCCGATCTGGTCGCTGGTAAAACTCACGAAGTTCTCCGACTGCAAATCTCCCTCCGCCAGCCCGGTGCGTCCGAACAACGGGTGATGCCGCCCGCAAAAAAATGCATAACGCTGACGCAGGAACAGGTGCTGCTCCAGCCGTGGTTGCGGCCGGCGATTGAGGCTCAGGCCCAGCGTCGCGGTTTTCTCCAGCAGGGCGGCGACGATGTCAGAGCTGCGCATCACCTCAACGTCCAGGTCGACCCGGGGATGCTGGCGATGGAAGTCCGCCAGGAAGTCATCAAAGGTGTCCGAACTGATCCGGCTGATCATCAGCAACCGCACTTTGCCAAGCACCTCGTCGCCAGGCTTTTGCAGGGCGTTGCTCATCTGCGAGACCTGGCCATACATCTCGCCGGCGATCGCGAAAATCTGCTCGCCGGCTTCGGTCAGCACGAAGCGCGGGCCGCGCCGGGCGATCAACTGGCAGTCGAGCTGTTCTTCCAGGCGCTTGAGCGCCTGGCTGATGGCCGGCTGGGTGAGGTGCAGGCGGGCGGCGGCGCGACTGATGCTCAACTCCTGGCCGATCACCCGGAAGGTGCGCAACAGGTTCCAGTCCAGGCGGTCATTGAGCAGCGGATGAACATCGCGGCGATTTTCAGGCATGTCGACAGCTCGATAATAAGCAGGATTTATAATCGGAATAATAAATAGAAAATTGACTAATCATAGGGCCGAGACGAAAAATCACCCTCAACCAGCGCCATCAGAGCGCGTGCGCCAGACCTTTCTCCTGCCAAAAAAATAACCAAAGGAGCCAGCCCCATGAAGCCTTCCGCTTCGCCGCAGCCGCGCCGTGCCGCGGCCGCCGCTTTCATCGGCACCATGATCGAGTGGTACGACTTTTACATCTACGCCACCGCCGCCGCGCTGGTGTTCGGTCAATTGTTCTTCCCTTCCGACGACAAACTGTTCAGCACCATGGCCGCGTTCGGCACCTTTGCCGTGGGCTTTTTCGCCCGGCCATTGGGCGGCATTGTGTTTGGGCATATCGGTGACCGTATCGGTCGCAAGAAATCCCTGGTGATCACGCTGGTGATGATGGGCGTGGTCACCGTATGTATCGGCCTGTTGCCGACCTACGCGCAGATCGGCGTCGCGGCGCCGGTGTTGCTGGTGCTGCTGCGCATCGTGCAGGGCATCGCCGTTGGCGGCGAGTGGGGCGGGGCGGTGCTGATGGCCGGCGAACATGCACCCAAAGGCCGTCGCAATTTCTTTGCCTCCTTTGCGCAACTGGGTAGCCCGGCGGGTTTGATCCTGTCGTTGCTGGCCTTCAGTGCGGTAACCCGTCTGCCGGAAGCCGACCTGCTCAGTTGGGGCTGGCGCGTGCCGTTCCTGGCCAGTGCCTTGTTGTTGATCGTCGGCCTGGCGATCCGCCTGGGCGTCAACGAATCCCCCGAGTTCTTGGAAGACAAAGCCAAGGCCGAAAAGGCCCGGACCATCACTCAGGATCAGGCCCCGGTCATCGAAGTGCTGAAAACGGCCTGGCGCCCGCTGCTGCTGTGCATCGGTGCCAACACCCTGGGGATTGCCGGGGTGTATTTCACCAACACCTTCATGATTGCCTACACCACCCAGCAACTTAACCTGCCGCGCTCGTTGATTCTGGAATGCCTGTTTGTCGTGGCCATCATCCAGTTCTGTGCCCAGCCGCTGGCGGCCTGGGTGGCGGAGAAGGTCGGTGCCACTCGTTTTCTGTGTGCGATGAGCGTGCTTGCGATGGCCTCGCCTTATCCGATGTTCGTGCTTGTCAGCAGCGGCCAGGCGCCATTGATCATCCTCGGCATCGCCCTGGCCGTGGTGTGCATGGCCTCGTTTTATGCGGTGATTGCCGGCTTCGTCAGCGGCTTGTTCGAAACCCGCGTGCGCTACACCGCCATCTCCCTGGCCTACCAAGTGTGCGGCGCGCTGGCCGGTGGCCTCACGCCGTTGATCGGCACCTGGCTGGCCCATGAATACCAGGGCCAGTGGTGGCCGATGGCAGTGTTCTACAGCGCGATCGCGGCGGTTTCGCTGCTGTGCGTACTCGCGTTGTCCCGTCGTCACGCCACCGCCCACCGTCTTGAAATGGCTTGAAGCGTTTGATTGGAGAATGTGTATGTTGAAGATTAATGGCGAGCGCCTGTGGGCCAGCCTGATGGCCATGGCCGAAATCGGCGCCACGGCCCGCGGTGGCAGTTGCCGCCTGGCGTTGAGCGCCGAAGACCAGGCGGGCCGCGCACTGTTCAGCCGCTGGTGTGAAGAGGCCGGGCTGACCCTGAGCGTCGATGCCATCGGCAACCTGTTCGC
>NZ_JACARK010000513.1:0-3804 GCF_013386655.1 Pseudomonas sp. K5002
GCTGGCGGTGGTGCGTGGTCGCCAGAGCCGGGTGGTGATGCGTCACCATGCCAGCGGCGTGGGGCGCATGCCCATGGGCGAAATGCTGACCATGCCCGGCGGCCACATGTTTCCCCTTGAACGCCCACAGGACACCGCCACTTTGATCAAGAACCTGTTTGCCCGTTGGGAAGCTCGCCAGCGCGAGCGCAGTTGCGCATGACTGCGCCTGTCGAAGAAGTCCGCCTGGCGCTGCCGCACATCGAGTTGGCGGCGCATCTGTTCGGCCCTGAAGACGGTTTGCCGGTGATTGCCCTGCATGGCTGGCTGGACAACGCCAACAGCTTTGCCCGCCTGGCACCGAAACTCGATGGCCTGCGCATCGTCGCCCTGGACATGGCCGGCCATGGTTACTCGGCCCATCGACCCGCTGGCGCCGGTTATTCCCTGTGGGATTACGTCCACGACGTGCTGCAAGTCGCCGAACAACTCGGGTGGAAACGTTTTGCATTACTTGGCCACTCCCTCGGCGCCATCGTTTCCCTGGTGTTGGCCGGCGCCTTGCCGGAGCGGGTGACGCACCTGGGATTGATTGATGGCGTGATCCCGCCGACCGGCACCGCAGACAACGCCGCCGAACGCCTCGGCATGGCGTTGCAGGCGCAAATGAACCTGCAGGACAAGCGCAAGCCGGTGTACAGCACCCTTGATCGCGCGGTGGAAGCGCGGATGAAAGGCGTGGTGGCAGTCAGTCGTGAAGCCGCCGAACTGCTGGCCCAGCGTGGCTTGATGCCCGTGCCGGGTGGTTACACCTGGCGCAGCGACAGCCGCCTGACCCTGGCCTCCCCCATGCGCCTGACAGAAGAACAGGCGATGGCCTTCGTGCGCCGAGTCGGCTGTCCGACACAGTTGGTGGTCGCCGAAGACGGCATGTTGGCGAAACATTCCGAATTGCTTTCCGGGCTTCCGTTCCAGGTGACTACCTTGCCCGGTGGCCATCATTTGCACCTGAATGACGAGCCAGGCGCTACCCTTGTTGCAGACTGTTTCAATCGGTTCTTCTCCACGCCTTGACTTGGCGGGGTCAACTGCCGAGGCTGGGCGGATCGAAAGGGAGTCAACCATGAACGATCTCAACACCGCAGCGCACCCCAATGGCCAGGGCGCGCCGATCCGATGAGTATGCCGAAGGGATTTTTCCGTGTTCTGGGGCTGTGCTGTTTCAGCCCGCTGGTGTTTGCCGCCGACGTACCGGGTAGCCAGGACTTGCCCGCCGTGGCCCGTCAGGTCGACGCGCAGATCGTCGACTACCGTCCCGCCGAAGAGAAAGAACGTATCTACCCGCTGGGCTCGATCCGCAAGATCAGCGGCCAGCTGCGCTATGAAGGCCAGGCCACCGCCCGCGGCCAAGCCACTGCCATCACCTACGAACTGCCTGCCGAGCACACCTCCAGCGCCGCCTTTACCGCCACCCGCGAAGCCTTGCAGGCCCAGGGCGCGCAACTGCTGTTCTGGTGCCAGGCCCGTGATTGCGGTGAAAGCAGCCTGTGGGCCAATGAAGTGTTCGGCAATGCCAAGCTGGTGGGCGCCGACGGCCAGCAGGAATACCTGCTGCTGCGCCTGGCGGCCCCGCAGGACAACTCCCTGGTCGCGTTGTACGGCATCACCCGGGGCAATCGACGGGCGTACCTGCACGTGGAACAGATGGACGCCAGCGCACCGTTGGGCGATTTGCTGCCGACCTCCGCTACGCTGCTGCGGGAACTGAAAAGCACTGGCGAGCTGGATTTTCCCAAGCTGGGCGCCGAGCCTGACGCCACCTGGCTCACCCTTATTTCCCGCGGATTGAACCTGGATGCCACGTTGCGGGTCAGTTTGACCGGGCCCACCGCCGAGGCATGGCGCCAGGGCTTGATCGATCAGGGCGTACGTGCGGCGCGCCTGGAAACCGGCACCACTGAAGCCAAGGGTTTGCACCTGCATCTGATACGCTGACCGTTCCAGGGCGAACGGACCCGCGCCGTTCGCCTAAGCTCTTGCTCTTACAGACTTCTTTTCGAGAAACCACATGCTCAATAACGATCGCCTGCTGGTGCAGATCCTGCTGCTGGTGTTGTTTGGTGCCAGCTTCTGGGTGATGGCGCCGTTCTGGTCGGCGCTGTTCTGGGGCGCGGTACTGGCGTTTGCCAGTTGGCCGGTGATGCGCTTGCTCACCCGCTGGCTGGGCGGTCGCGAATCGCTGGCCGCCGGGATCCTGACCCTGGTCTGGATGCTATTGGTGGCGTTGCCGCTGGTTTGGCTGGGGTTCAACCTGGCCGACCATGTGCGCGATGCCGTGGGCCTGATCAAGGATATCCAGGTGGATGGCTTGCCTGCGGCGCCCACCTGGCTCGGCTCCATTCCCTTTGTCGGCGAACGATTGGTGGCGATGTGGGACAGCATCGACCAGCAGGGCGCGGCACTGATGGTCACGTTGAAACCGTACCTGGGCCAGGTCGGCAACTGGTTGCTGGCCCGCAGTGCGCAGATCGGCGGCGGCATCCTGGAACTGACCCTGAGCCTGGTGTTCGTGTTCTTTTTCTACCGTGACGGGCCGCGCCTGGCGATGTTTGTGCATCGCTTGCTGGAGCGGTTGATCGGCGACCGGGCGGGTTATTACATCGAACTGGTCGCGGGTACGGTGCAGCGGGTGGTCAACGGTGTGATCGGCACCGCTGCCGCCCAGGCCTTGCTGGCGCTGATCGGCTTCTGGATTGCCGGTGTTCCGGGGGCTTTGGTGCTGGGGATCGTGACGTTCCTGCTCAGCCTGATTCCGATGGGCCCGCCGCTGATCTGGATTCCGGCCACCGCCTGGCTCGCCTGGAAGGGCGACTACACCTATGCGGTGTTCCTCGGTGTATGGGGCACGTTCATCATCAGCGGCGTCGACAACGTGCTCAAGCCCTACCTGATCAGCCGTGGCGGCAACCTGCCGCTGGTGATCGTGTTGCTGGGGGTGTTTGGCGGGTTGATTGCGTTCGGCTTTATCGGCCTGTTTATCGGCCCGACATTGCTGGCGGTGGCGTATAGCTTGTTGACCGACTGGAGTGCCACCCAGGCTCAGGTGCGGCGGGAAGATAAAACCGGGCAGTAATGGTTCCTGCAGGGCGCAGGAACCATTCCTACGCCCTTGGCAGCCACATTACGGCGGTAAGGCCGCCGCCCGGAGTTTCCTCCAGGCTCAGCCGTCCACCGAGGCGTTCCACGGCTTCCTTGGAAATCGTCATGCCCAACCCCACGCCACCGGAATTGCGGTTGCGCGAGCCTTCCAGCCGATAAAACGGTTCAAACACCGCCTCGCGTTTATCCGCCGCAATGCCCGGGCCGTGGTCGATCACCTTCACCACCAGCGCCTGCGGAGTGTCCGCGAGTTCGATGCGCGCGGTGCCGGCGTATCGCAGGGCGTTGTCGATCAGGTTGTTCAGGCACGAACGCAGGGCCATCGGTTGCACTTGCAGCGGCGCGCACTCACCACTGCATTGCACATCGGAGCCACGGTCCTGGGCGTTTTCACTCAGGGACTCCACCAGCGCCTGCACATCCAGCCAATGCCGGGTTTCGCTGGTGCGCTGCTCGTGCAGGTAGCTCAGGGTGGCGTCGAGCATGCCGATCATGTCGTCCAGGTCCTGGCGCATCTGGCCCTGCAGCTTGGTGTCTTCGATCTGTTCCAGGCGCAGCTTGAGCCGTGACAGCGGCGTGCGCAGGTCGTGGGACACGGCGCCCAGCATGCGGGCACGCTGGGTGACCTGTTCGCGGATGCGCTTTTGCATCAGGTTGAAGGTCGAT
>NZ_JACARK010000514.1:0-6539 GCF_013386655.1 Pseudomonas sp. K5002
GCCGACCCGGCGCTGGGGCAAATCCCGCAGAACCATTTCGGCATCCTGCACGTGCTGCAAGGTGCGGCCAGCGAGCGCCAGAAAAAGCAGCTGTTCCAGAGCGTGCTGGACGGCTGGCGCATCGGCAACGGCGGCCCGGAACGCGGTACCAAAAACACCCTGGACCTCAAGTCACGCATCACCGCCGAAGGTGACGGCTACGTCGTCAGTGGCCAGAAGTTCTACTCCACTGGCGCGCTGTTCGCCCATTGGGTGGCGGTCAAGGCCTTGAACGATGACGGCAAAGTCGTCATGGCGTTCGTGCGCCGTGGCACCGAAGGCCTGCGTATCGTCGATGACTGGTCAGGCTTTGGCCAACGCACCACCGGCAGCGGCACCTCGCGTTTTACCGATGCGGTGGTGGAGGCGGAAAACGTCATCGACTTTGCCACGCGCTTCAAATACCAGACTGCGTTCTATCAGTTGGTGCTGCTCGCCACCCTCGCCGGCATCGGCCGCGCGGCCCTCAAGGATGTGGCGCATCAGGTGCGCAGCCGCAAACGAATCTACAGCCATGGCAATGCCGCCCATGTGAGCCAGGACTCGCAGATTCAGCAGGTGGTGGGTGAAGTTGCAGCGCTGGTATATGCGGCCGAAGCCAGCGCATTGAAAGCCGCAGTTCCAGCGCAGCGGGCTTATGTGGCGCGGTTCGGTGGGGACGATGCCGTGGAGCACGAAGCCAATGTGGCCGCCGAAATCGAATCAGCCACGGCGCAGGTGGTGGTCTCGGAACTGATCCAGCGCGCCACCACTGAACTGTTCAACGCACTGGGGGCTTCGGATGTGCGCCAGGGCAAAGCCCTCGACCGGCACTGGCGCAACGCCCGCACCGTGTCGTCCCACAACCCGGTGATCTACAAGGCGCGGATTGTCGGCGACTGGGTGATCAACCGCACCGAGCCGCCGTTCGTGTGGCAGATCGGCAATGGGCCGGCGCGTTAAAACGCCAGCTTGAAGCCGATCATCACCAGCATGAACGCCAGGCAAGGACGCAATATCCCGTCCGGGACCTTGCCGGCCATGTGGCTGCCGACATAAATCCCCGGCAGCGAGCCCAGCAACAGGAAGCCCAGCAGGGTCCAGTCCATGTTGCCCATGCTGGCGTGGCCGAGGCCGGCGACCAGGGTCAGCGGCACGGCGTGGGCGATTTCGGTACCCACCAGGCGCTTGGTGGCCAGGAACGGGTACAGGATAAACAGCGCCACCGTGCCCAGGGCACCGGCGCCGATGGAGGTCAGGGCCACCATGGTGCCGAGGACAGCGCCGGTGATGATGGTCAGCGCATTGAGGTTGCGCGGCGCCATCTTGTAGTCGTCGCCGGCATGCCTCTGGGCAAAGGCCAACAGCTTGTTCTTGAACAGGATCGCCGTGGCCGTCAGCAGCAAGACCACGCCCAGGGACTGCTTGATCACCGCGTTCAAGGCGGCGGGGTCGGTGTCCAGGCTCTTGAGAAACCACAAGGTCAGCAACACGGCGGGCACGCTGCCCAGGGTCAGCCAGCCGGTGATGGTCCAGTCGATGTTGCGATTCTTGCTGTGAACCAGCACCCCGCCGGACTTGGTGATGGCGGCGTACAATAGGTCGGTGCCCACGGCGGTGGCCGGGTTGATGCCGAACCAGAGCAGGATCGGCGTCATCAACGAGCCCCCGCCTACACCGGTCATTCCCACGATAAATCCAACAATCAGGCCAGCAATCGAGAAACCAAAATTACCTACATCCATTACCACTACCTGCGGCCTTATAAAATTCTGGCCGCAGCATAGCGATTTTTCTTATAACTACTTATATCAAAACGATCTGACTTTATGCCTTTCTGGTCAGCCGCTGGCTGCGATAAGCCTGGGTCTGGTACGGAAACGCAACCGTCTCACGGCCGCGCAAGGCCGGATGCGTGTTGATCAGCGACTGCAACTGCTCAGTCACCTGCGCCTTTTCTGCCGGTGGCAATGCGGCGATAAAGCTCACGGAAAGGAAGCGGTCCATGATCACTTCCTGGGGGCTGCCGACATGGCTGTAGGGGAAGCAGGTCATTTCGGGGGCGGAAAAATACTCGCCGGTAAAGGCCTCGCGCCAACGTCCGGTATGAAAGCGCGGTGTGTCGCCCTCGTAGGGCGTGATGATTTCGGTGATGGCCGCGACCCAGTCCACCGACTCATCCCGCACATTCCAGATCAACCCCAGGCGACCGTCCGGCTTGAGCACCCGGTGAATTTCCGCCAGGGCCGCTTCCGTGGAAAACCAATGGAACGCCTGGGCGCACACCAGGGCATCAGCGGTGGCCGCCTCCAGGGGGATGGCTTCAGCGGTGCCCGACAGCAGGCGCACCTGGGGCAGCAGTTTGTGCAACTGCGCCCCCATTGCCTCCACCGGCTCCACTGCGATCAACGTCGGCGCCACGGTGCTGAGCAAGCGGGTGAACTTGCCGGTGCCGGCGCCCAGGTCGATGACCGTGGAGTGGGGATTGATCTGCAGGGCGTCGGTGAGCCAACCCGTGAGTTGCCGTGGATAGTCCGGCCGGCCTTGGGCGTACGTGACGGCCTGAGTAGAGAAGCCCTGTTGAGCAGACTTGTGAACACCGGTCATCGTCAATCTCTCCTCTGGTAGTGCGGGGGCCCACAGTGTGCGCCCTTGAAGATTTATTTTCTAATCGCTGCATCCGTTTGCGCGTGCCGTGGGTAGTACAGGTAGCAGCGCCTTGCTGCCCTTATGGAGAGACACCGATGAACGCCAAAGCCCTGTTCTGCGTGACCTGCCTGTTCGCCGCTGCACCGACTGCCTTTGCCCAGACCGGTTTACCCGACAGCATCAAGGTGCCGGACGGCCACAAGGTGACCATGGAAACCACCGGAGTCGGCGAAATCACCTACGAATGCCGGGACAAGGCCAATGCTGCCGGCCAGACCGAATGGTTTTTCGTCGGGCCCAAGGCGGTGCTCAATGACCGCAGCGGCCAGCAGGTCGGTAGCTACTTCGGCCCGCCGGCCACCTGGCAGGCCAAGGATGGTTCGAAAGTCACCGGCACCCAGTTGGCCGTGGCGCCGTCCAGCCCTGGCAACCTGCCTTATCAACTGGTCAAGGCCAACCCCGCCGAAGGCAAGGGCGCGATGAGTGGCGTCGCGTATATCCAGCGGGTGGCCCTCAAGGGCGGCGTGGCGCCAGGCACGGAATGCACGGTGGCCAACAAGGGCAAGCAGGAAGTGGTCAAGTACCAGGCCGACTACATCTTCTGGGCGGCCAACTGACCAGATTCGTCTACGCTGCTGCCAAAGCGCCCCGGGCTCACCGCCGGGGCCTCCACCTGGAAACCTGTCTTTGCCTGAAGCCGATTTTGACTATCAAGCCTGCCTGCTGGCCTGCGCCCGTGGCGAACAACCGGCCTTGCGCCGGCTGTATCAACAGGAAAGCAGCCGGCTGCTGGGGGTCGCGTTGCGCATCGTGCGTGACAAGGCGGTGGCCGAAGATATCGTGCATGACGCCTTCATCAAGATCTGGAACGGCGCGGCCAGTTTTGACCCGCACAGAGGCTCGGCCCGCGGCTGGGTATACAGCGTGACCCGGCACCTGGCGCTAAATGCCGTGCGCAGCAATGGACGCGAAGTGCCCCTCAGCGAAGAGCATGAAAGCGCAGAGCGCGCTGACACCTTCGACTATCAGGCGCACTCGGGGCGGATCTACAGCTGCCTCGAACAACTCGACCCGGCCCGCCGCAACTGCATCCTGCATGCGTATGTAGACGGTTATTCCCACAGCGAAATCGCGCACAAACTCGGCACCCCGCTGGGTACCGTGAAAGCGTGGATCAAACGCAGCCTCGCGGCATTGCGTGAGTGCATGGCATGAACAGCATCGACGAACTGGCCAGCGAATATGTGCTGGGCACCTTGCCCACCGAGCAACGCACCGAGGTGGAACAGCGCCTGGCCACCGATGCCGACTTGCGTGCGGCAGTGGACGCCTGGGAACAGCGCCTGCTGCCACTGACTGGACAGGCCGCTCCGGCAACGCCTTCGGTGTATTTATGGCGACGCATCGAGCGCAGCCTGGGGCATTCAGCCACCCGGGACTCGCCGGTCTCATGGTGGAACAGGCTGGCGTTGTGGCGCGGACTGGCCGGCGCCGGCATCGCGGCGAGCCTGGTATTGGCGACACTGCTGTTGACCCGTACGGCCGCCATCAACCCGACCGCGTATGTGGTGGTGCTGAGCCCCGCAAAACCAGGCCCCACAAGGCGTGGGGTTGAGCCGCGGCGTTTTTTAGGCGCAGAATGGGCGCCCTTGGGGTCTTACCTCGCCTGCTAGAAAAGGAAACTCGATGACTCGTCTTCGTGCCATCTGTACCGCGGTTGCTCTGGTATGTGCCAGCGGCCAGGTTTTTGCCGATACCGCCAGCCACAACGCCAGTGCCGAAGCCTTCCTTACCCTGGCCCATGCCGACAAGCTGGGTACCCCGGTGTACATGCAAGTGCAACAAATGTTCGCCCAGCGTTTCGAGCAGACCAAGGCGCCTGCTTCCAAGCAAACCGTCCTGGACACTTACCAGGCCAAGGCCAACACCGCCCTGGACCAGGCCATCGGCTGGAACAAGCTCAAGCCGGACATGATCAAGCTCTACACCGACAACTTCAGCGAATCCGAGCTCAAGGACCTGGTTGCGTTCTACCAGTCGCCACTGGGCAAGAAAGTCCTGGAGAAGATGCCCCAGCTGACCCAGCAATCGGCCCAGATGACCCAGGCCAAGCTGGAAAGCGCGGTACCTGTGGTGAACAAGCTGCTGGAAGACATGACCAACGAGCTGACGCCAAAAGCCCCGGCCCCGGCCAAGAAGAAGTAAACAGGAATGACCATGCAACAGCGTATCGAATCGGCACTCGTCGCCCTGAGCCCGGAACACTTGAGCGTGCTGGATGAAAGCCATATGCACAGCCGTGGGTTGCAGACCCACTTCAAGGCCGTGCTGGTCAGCCAGCAGTTCGAGGGCCTCAACCGCGTCAAGCGCCACCAGAAGGTCTATGCCACGTTGGGTGACCTGATGAGCGAATTCCATGCGTTGGCGCTGCATACCTACACGCCTGAAGAATGGGCGAAAATCGACGCAGCCCCGGCCTCGCCGACCTGCGCCGGCGGTCACTGACACTGTGGCACATCAGCTTGATGTGGCGAGGGAGCTTGCTCCCGCTGGGCTGCGCAGCAGCCCTTCTGCCAATCACCGCGATCTTTCTGAAAGGTTGCAACTGCCTGGTTGGGGCCGCTCCGCAGCCCAGCGGGAGCAAGCTCCCTCGCCACAGTAAGAGGCGGTCCATAATCGTCGCCATTTTTGTTAGAATCCGCAACGCGCCGCTCAGTCGGCGCGTTTTTTTTGCATCCGGTTCACCCTTTACGAGGGTAGCCACCTGGAGAGAACACCCATGACTCAACCGATTGTCGTGGCGGCACTGTATAAGTTCGTCACCCTCGAAGATTACGTCGCCCTGCGCGAGCCACTGCTGCAGGCGATGGTCGACAACGGCATCAAAGGCACCTTGCTGATCGCCGAAGAAGGCATCAACGGCACCGTTTCCGGCAGCCGCGAAGGCATTGATGGCTTGATGGCCTGGCTCAAGAACGACCCGCGCATGGACGACATCGACCATAAAGAGTCGTACTGCGACGAGCAGCCGTTCTACCGCACCAAGGTCAAGCTCAAGAAAGAGATCGTGACCCTGGGCGTCGAAGGCGTCGATCCGAACAAGAAAGTCGGCACCTACGTCGAGCCGCAGGACTGGAATGCGCTGATCAGCGACCCTGAAGTGCTGCTGATCGATACCCGCAACGACTACGAAGTGTCCATCGGCACCTTTGAAGGCGCGATCGACCCGAAGACCACCAGCTTCCGCGAATTTCCCGACTACATCAAAGCCAACTTCGACCCGGCCAAACACAAGAAAGTCGCCATGTTCTGCACCGGCGGCATTCGTTGCGAAAAGGCCTCGAGCTATATGCTCAGCGAGGGTTTCGACGAGGTGTATCACCTCAAGGGCGGCATCCTGAAGTACCTCGAAGAGGTGCCGCAGGAAGAAACCAAGTGGCAGGGCGACTGCTTTGTGTTCGACAATCGCGTGACCGTGCGCCACGACTTGAGCGAAGGCGACTACGATCAATGTCATGCCTGCCGCACACCGGTCAGCGTCGAGGACCGTGCATCCGAACACTATGTAGCTGGCATCAGTTGCCCGCATTGCTGGGATAAGCTTTCAGAGAAGACCCGTCGCAGCGCGATCGACCGGCAAAAGCAGATTGAACTGGCCAAGGCCCGCAATATGCCGCACCCGATTGGCTACAACTACAAGCAATCCCCATCCTCCGAGGCCTGAGCCATGTCCGCACGCCTGCTCTATGTAATGGATCCGATGTGCTCCTGGTGCTGGGGTTTCGCCCCGGTGGCCAAGGCGCTGGTTGAGCAGGCCCAGGCCGCAGGCGTGGAGCTGCACCTGGTGGTGGGCGGCTTGCGCACCGGCAGTG
>NZ_JACARK010000515.1:0-7515 GCF_013386655.1 Pseudomonas sp. K5002
GCCCCGGCGGCTGCCCCGGCAGGCCAGGTAGACGAGGCCGCCGCCAAGGCCGTGGTCGCGCATTACGCTGACATGGTGTTCGCGGTGTACAGCGATGCCGAGTCCACCGCGAAAACCCTGCAAACCGCGATCGACACTTTCCTTGCCAACCCGAACGACGACACCCTGAAAGCGGCCCGTACCGCCTGGATCGCCTCGCGCGTGCCGTACCTGCAGAGTGAAGTGTTCCGCTTCGGCAACACCATCATTGACGACTGGGAAGGCCAGGTGAACGCCTGGCCCCTGGACGAAGGCCTGATCGACTACGTCGACAAGACCTACGAACACGCCCTGGGCAACCCTGGCGCCACCGCCAACATCATCGCCAACAACGAGATCCAGGTCGGCGAAGACAAGGTCGATGTCAAAGACATCACCCCGGAAAAACTCGCCAGCCTGAATGAGCTGGGCGGTTCCGAAGCCAACGTAGCCACCGGCTACCACGCAATTGAATTCCTGCTCTGGGGCCAGGACCTGAACGGCACCGGCCCGGGCGCCGGCAACCGTCCAGCGTCGGACTACATGACCGGTGATGGCGCCACTGGCGGCCACAACGAGCGCCGCCGCACCTACCTGCGCGCCGTGACTCAACTGTTGGTCAGCGACCTGGAAGAAATGGTCGGCAACTGGAAGCCCAACGTCGAAGACAACTACCGCGCCACGCTGGAAGCAGAACCTGCGACCGATGGCCTGCGCAAGATGCTGTTCGGCATGGGTAGCCTGTCCCTGGGCGAGCTGGCCGGTGAGCGCATGAAGGTTTCCCTGGAAGCCAACTCGCCGGAAGACGAACAGGACTGCTTCAGCGACAACACCCACAACTCGCACTTCTACGACGCCAAGGGTATTCGTAACGTTTACCTGGGTGAGTACACCCGCACCGACGGTACCAAGATGACCGGCGCCAGCCTGTCCTCCCTGGTGGCCAAGGCCGACCCGGCGGCCGATGAAGCGTTGAAGGCTGACCTGGCCTCCACCGAAGCGAAGATCCAGGTGATGGTGGACCACGCCAACAACGGCGAACACTACGACCAGTTGATTGCTGCCGGTAACGACAAAGGCAACCAGATCGTACGTGACGCCATCGCCGCATTGGTGAAGCAGACCGGTTCGATCGAACAGGCTGCTGGCAAGCTGGGCATCAGTGACTTGAACCCGGATAACGCTGATCACGAGTTCTGATCAGTGCCGCGTTGAATGAGGCGACCTTCGGGTCGCCTTTTTTGTGCCTGCCCTCCAAGCTCCATCAACCAGCACAAATCTCCTGTGGGAGCGGGCTTGCTCGCGAAAGCGGTGGGTCAGCCAATGCATCCGTTGACTGATACACCGCTTTCGCGAGCAAGCCCGCTCCCACACTTGATCTGCCACGTCTCCAACGCCCCCCCGGTTTACTTGCCCTGCACCGCAGGTAGAATGGCGCCTTTCCTGTCACCCCGAGCGGACCTCATGGCGTTGCCGACCTTACGGATAATCGGTTTCATTATCGGCATCTTCCTGATCACCCTGGCGATCGCCATGGTCATCCCCATGGCGACCCTGGTGTTTTTTGAACGCACCAGCGACCTGCCGTCGTTCCTCTGGGCCAGCCTGATTACCTTTATCGCAGGCCTGGCGCTGGTCATCCCCGGCCGCCCGGAACACGTGCACCTGCGCCCGCGGGACATGTACCTGCTGACCGTCTCCAGCTGGCTGGTGGTGTGCATCTTCGCCGCACTGCCGTTCCTGCTGACCCAACACATCAGCTACACCGACTCGTTCTTCGAAAGCATGTCGGGCATCACCGCCACCGGTTCCACGGTGCTCAGCGGCCTGGACACCATGTCCCCGGGCATCCTCATCTGGCGCTCGCTGCTGCACTGGCTCGGCGGCATCGGCTTTATCGGCATGGCGGTGGCGATCCTGCCGCTGCTGCGCATCGGTGGCATGCGCCTGTTCCAGACCGAATCCTCCGACCGCTCGGAAAAGGTCATGCCCCGCTCGCACATGGTGGCGCGCCTGATCGTGGCGGCGTACGTGGGCATCACCATCCTCGGCAGCCTGGCGTTCTGGTGGGCCGGGATGGGGCTGTTCGATGCGATCAACCATGCGATGTCGGCAATTTCCACCGGCGGGTTTTCCACTTCCGACGAATCCCTGGCCCACTGGAAACAGCCGGCGGTGCACTGGGTGGCCGTGGTGGTGATGATCATGGGCAGCCTGCCGTTCACCCTGTATGTGGCCACGATGCGTGGCAACCGCCGGGCACTGATCAAGGATCAGCAGGTGCAGGGCATGCTTGGTTTGCTGGTGGTGACCTGGCTGGTGCTCGGCACCTGGTATTGGTGGACCACCAATCTGCATTGGCTGGAGGCGCTGCGCCACGTGGCGGTAAACGTCACTTCGGTAGTCACTACCACAGGTTTTGCGCTGGGGGACTACAGCATCTGGGGCAATTTCTCGCTGATGCTGTTCTTCTACCTGGGCTTTGTGGGCGGTTGCTCCGGCTCCACGGCTGGCGGGATCAAGATCTTCCGTTTCCAGGTCGCCTACATCCTGCTCAAGGCCAACTTGAACCAGTTGATTCACCCGCGAGCGGTGATCAAGCAGAAGTACAACGGCCATCGCCTCGATGAAGAAATCGTGCGGTCGATCCTGACCTTCTCGTTTTTCTTCGCCATCACCATCTGCGCCATCGCCCTGGCCCTGTCATTGCTGGGCCTGGACTGGATGACCGCGCTGACCGGCGCCGCCAGTACCGTGTCCGGCGTGGGCCCGGGCCTGGGTGAAACCATCGGCCCGGCCGGTAACTTCTCCACCCTGCCGGACGCTGCCAAGTGGATCCTGTCATTCGGCATGCTGCTGGGCCGACTGGAGATCATTACGGTGTTTGTGCTGTGCATTCCGGCGTTTTGGCGTCACTGACAGGCAGCTCATGCAACCGCGCCCGGTACTCGCCGGGCGTGGCATCGAACCAGCGGCGGAACGCACGAAAGAAGTTGCTCGGGTCGGCAAACCCCAACAGGTAGGCAATTTCCAGCAGGGTCATGCTCGGCTGCGCCAGGTATTGCTCGGCCAGTTCGCGGCGGGTGTCGTCGAGCAAGGTCTGGAAACTCGTGCCCTCCTCCTGCAAGCGGCGCTGCAAGGTGCGCTGGGACAGGTGCAACGTCTGCGCAACCACTTCACGCTTGGGCTCGCCCTGGGGCAGCAACCGGCATAGCACCTGCCGCGCCTTGTGGGTCACCCGGCTCTCGGAAAACCGCGCCAGGTACTCCCCGGCAAAACGATCGTGCAACAACGCCATCGCCTCGTTCGCCGTGGGCAACGGCGCCTCCATATCGGCCCGTTCGAAGATCAGCGCGTCATAGGGCGCGTTGAACACCAGCGGTGCATGGAAGGCTTGTTTATAGGGTGCCAGGTCCGCTGGCTGATCGCCCTGCACCAGCACCTTGCGCGGTTGCAACGTGCGCCCGGTCAGCCAGCCGCATAACGCCAGGGCACTGGCCAGGGACGCTTCGGCACTTTGCCGGGTAGGCGGCAGGTGGTCGCCGTGCACCGTCAGAATCAGCGCATAACCTTCGGGTAACAGGCGGAAACTCAGGTCGGCACTTTCAGCAATGATTCGCTGGTAACGCACCAGCCGCATAAAACCTTCGGCCAGGGTATTGCTGGACATCAAGGCGTAGCCGGCCACATGAAACGATGCCGGGCGCACCACCTTGCCCATGTTCAAGCCAATCGCCGGGTTGCCCGACAGCTCGACCGCGCGCTGCCAGAGCCGGGTCATGGAGTCCTGGGGGAAGCGTGCATCCGGGTCATTCAGCGCGGCGTAATCCAGGCCAAGCTGCTTGAACAAGGCACGGCAATCCAGGCCGTCCATTTCCAGCGCCTTGACTATCCCCATCGCCCAGCTTGCAGAAGTCGTTCGTTCGCTCATGGCGTTTTCTTAACAAGGAAGGCTGAAACGACAGCCAGGAATCCGAAGGATACTAAAGTGGCATCTATTGTCACTGGCTGTTACCACTGATGACTCTAGACTCAAATAAGCTCCCCGCCGAACATCTGTCGGGCAGAACAATAACCAGAGGGCCGACCACTGTGGAAAATGCCAGGCAATTCAACAGCTTCGCCGATTTCTACCCGTATTACCTGAGCGAACACGGCAACAGTACGTGCCGTCGCCTGCACTTTATCGGCACCAGCCTCGTTATCTTCATTCTCGCGTTGGCGATCGGCAAAGGTGCGTGGTGGCTGCTGCTGGCGCTGCCGGTGGCCGGCTACAGCTTTGCCTGGATCGGCCATTTCTTCTTTGAAAAGAATCGCCCGGCGACCTTCCAGCATCCGCTGTACAGCCTGTTGGGGGATTTCGTGATGTACCGCGACATGATTCTGGGCAAGGTGCCGTTCTAGCCCCACGCTTGAAGAACAATAAGAGAGGCTTTGATGAACCAGCAGGCCCGCTTCACCCATATGCAGGATGGTACCCAGGAAGACTGGGCGATCATCGCCAAGGATTTCAGTGCTTACGCCCGGCAATTGCCAAGCCGGATCCTGGCGCATCTACGGCTGCTGGAGGGCGACTTCGGCGGCTTCCCGGTGGACCGCCTGACCCACTCGCTGCAAACCGCCAGCCGCGCCTGGCACGATGGCCGGGATGAAGAGTACGTGGTGTGCGCCCTGCTCCACGACATCGGCGACACCCTCGGTTCCTACAACCACCCGGACATCGCCGCCGCGATTCTCAAGCCGTTTGTGAGCGCCGAGAATCTGTGGATGGTGGAGAAGCACGGGATCTTCCAGGGCTACTACTTCTTCCACCACCTGGGGATGGACCGCCACCTGCGCGAGCAATTTGGCGACCACCCGCAGTACCGGCAAACCATCGAGTTCTGCGCGCAGTACGACGCGGCGGCGTTCGACCCGGCCTACGACACCCTGCCGCTGAGCTTCTTCGAGCCGATGCTGGCGCGGGTGTTTGCCCAGCCGAAGAACTCGCTCTACAAGGCGGCGATGGAACGCCAGGGTTAAACCGGCAGCAATGTGCCGCCGTGACCGGTTTGGGTGGCTGGCTCCGGATCTTTGACGATCTCCCGGGCCACCATCAGGATCACGATGGCCGCAATGATGTCGAAAATCGCCAGCACCACAAACAGCGGGCTGTAGCCGACCTTGGTCACCAGCACGCCGAACACCGCAGTAAACGCCGCAGCCCCGATAAACCCGCACATCTGCCCGCCACCGGTGGCGGTGGCCACGTCGTTCTTGCCGAATGAGTCCGAGGCGATGGAAAACAGTGCACCCGACAAGGTCTGGTGGGCGAAACCGCCGACACACAGCAGGGCAATCGCGGTGTAGGCACTGTCCACCAGGCCGATGCACGCCGGGCCGATCATGCACAGGCAACCGAACAGCATCACCAGCTTGCGCGAGGTGAACAGCGAGACCTTGAAGTAGCGGTGGAACAACGGGCTCAGGTAGCCACCCAGCACACAGCCAATGTCGGCGGCCAGGAACGGCAGCCAGGCGAACAGCGCCATTTCCTTGATGTTCATGTGCCGCTCGGTCATCAGGTACAGCGGAATCCAGGCATTGAACGTCTGCCAGGCCGGCTCCGAGAGCATCCGCGCCGAGGCGATGGCGAAAAAGTTGCGGCTCTTGAGGATGCGCTTCCAGCTGGCTTTCTTCTGCACGCCTTCCTTGAGGTGGGTTTCCTGGCCGGCCTCGATGTACTCACGCTCGGCCTGGGCCAGCAGGCGCTGGTCACGCGGGTGCTTGTACAGCAGCAGCCACAGCCCGCTCCACACCAGGCCGATGCCGCCAACGATCAGGAATGCCAACTGCCAGCCGCTGTGCAAAATCGCCCAGACCACCAGTGGCGGCGCCAACAACGCACCAAACGACGAACCAAAGTTGAACCAGCCGATGGCGACGGAGCGCTCCTTGGCCGGGAACCACTCGGTAATCGCCTTGACGCCGCCGGGGAAGCCCGCCGACTCCGTCAGCCCCAGTGCGCCACGGGCCACTGCCAGGCTCTGCCAACCGGTGGCGAATGCCGCCAGGGCACAGACTACCGACCAGGAGATGGCGAAGATGGCAAAGCCCATCTTGGTACCGATCGCATCGATCACATAACCGGCGATCGGCTGCATCAAGGCGTAGCACACCTGCCAGGCAACAACGATGTGGGAATACTGCTCAGTGGAGATGCTCAGGTCGGTCATCAGCGTGGGGGCTGCGACTGAGAGCGTGTTGCGGGCCAGGTAGTTAATAATCAGGCCGACCGTCATCAGCCCGACCATCCACCAACGGATGCCTTTGATTTTCATCGCTTCACCTTAATTATTTTTAGATTTGAGGCGTACGTTCTGCGACCGAGCGCATCCGTATTACGGGCGCTATAAAACTGTAACGTCATATGTCGTCATACAACTGTTAGCGTTATATTCAGTCAGCAGCACGATGTCAATCCGTTGCAGGCGATGTTGTACGATGACAATCGACACCCCTGTGGCGCCACGTCACTTGCGCGGCGGGATGAAGACGCGTTCATTTTCTGAGATAAAATCTTTCTGTCATTTACAGTGCTGTATCCTGCACAGGCTTTTTGAACGCGCGGAATCACCTGCGATTGATAAAACAGATCTTGCGAGGAGCGACGACGATGCACGAAATCCCTAATCTCCCCTTCCCAAGCCTGCACGAAACTGAGCAGCCAACCCCGCAACAGGCCGGTGCCACCAAGCCCGAGCCCAAAGAGGCAAAACCGGTCGACCGCAAGAGCGAAGACTGAGAGCCGTACCCAGACCGTGTGGAAAGCGTGACATTGCGCGCTTTCCACACCGCCTGAACACCGTGAGCCCCGCCATGACCGACACCACCCCCGATACCGCCCTGCTCGACACTGCCTTGCACATGGTCGACGTATGGAACCGCCTCACCCCGGAAAAACAGGCCCTCCTGCTCAAGCGCTTCGGCACCCAGGAAAACGCCCTCGCCGCGTTGGTAACCACGCAACTGCTCAACCCCGCCGATCGCTAAAAGTTTGCTTTGCTGCCCCCGCACGCGCCCAGCATCGGTATCATAAGCAGCCTATCTTTTCCTGCTGCGACAGTGGACCTCTCCCCATGCCAGATACCCAGCGCCCCATGGCGGTCACGCTGCAAGTCGTTTCCATCGTTTTGTTCACCTTCATCGGCTACCTGAATATCGGCATTCCCCTGGCCGTGTTGCCTGGCTATGTGCACAGCGACCTGGGCTTTGGCGCCGTGATCGCGGGCCTTGTGATCAGCGTGCAATACCTGGCCACTCTGCTGAGCCGGCCCTATGCCGGACGCATCATCGATAATCGCGGCAGCAAGCGCGCCGTCATGTACGGCCTGGCCGGTTGCGGGTTGAGCGGCGTGTTCATGTTGCTCTCGGCGTGGCTGTCACACCTGCCGGCGCTGAGCCTCACCAGCCTGCTGATTGGCCGCCTGGTGCTGGGCAGCGCTGAAAGCCTGGTGG
>NZ_JACARK010000516.1:0-820 GCF_013386655.1 Pseudomonas sp. K5002
CGCGCCACGCCTTCCTGGCGCTCGGCCTCGGTCAGCAACGGCCAGTCGCCCATGGAGCCGCAGTACACCACCGCGCTCATGCCGATATCGATCAGTTCGCGGCCCTTGGCGACCAGTGCGTCAAAGTCCGGTTTGCGCTGGGCGGTGCACGGCGTCATCAATGCAGGGATGCAACCGGTGAAGATAGTGGTATTCATTGTTTCAGCTCCAGTTTGATTGAAGGGGCGGGGGCGGTTCAGATGCCCCACGCGAAGGGGTCCTGTTCGTCGATCAGCAAGGTGCTGTCGGCGGTCATGTAGGCGCGGCCGGTGATGGAAGGGCGCACACGTTCGCCCTCCCATTCATAGCTGCCTTCGAATTGGCTGCCGGTGATGCTGGCTTGTATCCACGGCTCACCGGCGGCGAGTTTCCCGTCGGCCGCCAGGCATGCGAGCTTGGCGCTGGTGCCGGTGCCGCAGGGCGAGCGGTCGTAGGCCTTGCCTGGGCACATGACAAAGTTGCGGCTGTCGGCCTGGGGGTCGTCGGCGAACAGTTCGATATGGTCGATCAGGGCGCCGTCTTCGCCGTGGATGCCCTGGGCTTCGAGGGCCTTGAGCATTGTCCAGGTGTAGTCGGTCAGGGCTTCGACGTTGTCCATTTCCAGTGCTTGGCCATGATCGGAAACCAGGAAGAACCAATTGCCGCCCCAGGCGATATCGCCGTAGACCAAGCCATGTCCAGGCACTTGCACCGAGACATGCTGGCGATAGCGATAGGCGGGCACATTGCGCAGCGTGACCGCGCCGTCGGCGTGCAACGTGGCGCTCACCGGGCCGACCGG
>NZ_JACARK010000517.1:0-8466 GCF_013386655.1 Pseudomonas sp. K5002
TACCGAAAAGTGCTCGCCCGTCATCCTGGCGACCCGGACGCGCTGAGCGGCTTGATCAACGTGCTGTCCCAATCGGGGCAGCCGGAAGAAGCCTTGAAGCTGATCGACTCGGTGTCGCCCGCCGAGCGCGCGAAGTTCGCGCCGAGTGTGAAAATCACCGCGTTGCGCGCTACCCAGGTGGGCAAGCTGGCCGAGCAGCGGGGCGATTTGAAAGCCGCGCAAGCCGCCTACAAACAAGCCCTTGATGCCGACCCGGAAAACCCGTGGACACGCTTCGCCCTGGCGCGCATTTACCTGCGCGACGGCCAGATTCGCAACGCCCGTGCCTTGATCGACGGCTTGCTGGCCAAGCAGCCGAACCAGCCGGACGCGCTGTACACCAGCACGCTGCTGTCGGCGGAGCTGGGTGAGTGGAAAAAGGCTGAAGAGACCCTGGCGCGTATCCCTGCGGGGCAACGTACCGCTGACATGAACGAGCTGGGTATCGATATCGCGCTGCACAAGCAGACCGACATCGCCATCGAGACCGCCCGCCGTGGCCAACGCCCGGAAGCCCTCGCGCTGCTGGGCCGCAGTGAAGCCATGACCCGGCAGAAGCCTGAGCGCCTGGCCGTGCTGGCTGCCGCTTATGTGGAAGTCGGCGCGACGCAGCAGGGCCTGGATATCATGCAGAAGGTTCTGGATAACAATCCGAACCCGACCGTCGACCAGAAACTGCTGTACGCCAATGTGCTGCTCAAGGCCAACCACTACACCGAGGCGGGCGACATCCTGCGTGAAGTGCAGGGCAAGCCGCTGAGTGAAACCGGTCGCCAGCGTTACGACGATTTGATCTACCTGTACCGGGTCAAACAGGCTGATGCCCTGCGTGAGAAAAACGACCTGGTCGCGGCCTACGACATGCTGTCGCCGGCCCTTGCCCAGCGTCCCAACGACGCAATGGCGGTAGGTGCCCTGGCGCGGATGTACGCGGCCAGCGGCAATAGCAAAAAGGCCATGGAGCTTTATGCGCCGCTGATTCAGCAGAACCCGAACAACGCTCGCCTGCAACTGGGCCTGGCGGATATCGCGCTGCAAGGCCGTGATCGTGGCCTGGCGGAAAGCGCCAGTGAAAAGGCGCTGTCCCTGGAACCGGGCAACCCCGAGATCCTCACCTCGGCTGCGCGCATCTATCAGGGGCTGGGCAAGAACAACGAAGCCGCTGCACTGCTGCGCAAGGCGTTGGCGATTGAGAACAGCCAGAAGAGCCAGACGCAATTGGCTCAGGCCGGCTCCCAGGGCGTGCCTTACAACCCCTTCGTCGGCTTGCCGGGCCAGCGTCGCCAGGTCACCGACCTGACCGTTGCCGGCGCCGTGCCGCCGCCGATTGATGCACCGACCAATGTCGTGCCCGACAATGCCCTGGCAGCCTCCGCGCGTCCGGCGTCGAACAACTGGAACGAGCCGTTCGAGCCACCGTCGAGCATTGCTGCACTCGACACCGCCAACCTCAGCCCGGCACGTCGTGCGCTGGATACGATCCTGCGGGATCGCACCGGTTACCTGGTGCAGGGCTTGAGCGTTCGCAGCAACAATGGCGAAAGCGGCTTGAGCAAAATCACTGACGTCGAGGCGCCATTCGAAGCGCGGATGCCGGTGGGGGATCTGAACGTTGCGCTGCGCGTGACGCCGGTGCATGTGAGTTCCGGCAGCGTGAAGAGCGACTCTGCCACACGCTTTGGCGGTGGCACGGCCAACCCGGCGGGCTCCCAGAGCGACACGGGCGTCGGTCTGGCCGTTGCCGTGGAGAACCCGGATGAAGGCCTCAAGGCCGACATCGGTGTAAGCCCGCTGGGCTTTCTGTACGACACCATCGTCGGTGGCGCCAGCGTCTCGCGGCCGTTCTCCCAGGGCTCCAACTTCCGTTACGGGGTCAACGTTTCGCGGCGTCCGGTCACCGACAGTGTGACCTCCTTTGCCGGTTCCGAAGACAAGCGTACCGGCGAGAAATGGGGCGGCGTGACCGCCAACGGCGGGCGTGGCGACCTGAGCTACGACAACCAGAAGCTCGGTGTGTATGGCTACGCCTCGTTGCACGAGCTGTTGGGCAACAACGTCGAAGACAACACCCGGCTGGAACTGGGCAGCGGCATCTACTGGTACCTGCGCAACACCCCGACCGACACCCTGACCCTCGGCATCAGCGGTTCGGTCATGGGCTTCAAGGAAAACCAGGGTTACTACACCTACGGCCAGGGCGGTTACTTCAGCCCGCAGCGCTTCTTCTCCCTGGGTGTGCCGGTGCGCTGGGCGCAGAGTTTTGATCGGTTCAGCTACCAGATAAAAAGTTCGGTGGGCATCCAGCATATCGAGCAAGATGCGGTCGATTATTTCCCGGGGCATAGCGATTACCAAAATGACCCGACCCGGGGCGATCCGAAATACGCCAAGGACAGCAAGACCGGCATCGGCTACAGCTTCAACGCCGCCGCCGAATACCGCCTCAGCTCGCGCTTTTACCTGGGTGGCGAAGTCGGTCTCGACAACGCCCAGGACTATCGCCAGTACGTCGGTAACGCCTACCTGCGCTACTTGTTTGAAGACCTGAGCGGGCCTATGCCCTTGCCGGTCAGTCCGTACCGTTCCCCTTATTCGAATTGATTTGATAGGAGTCATCCATGCCTGTTTCCGCTTCTGCTATTGCCGGCCTGACCCTGCTGGTATTGGGCGAAAGTCACATGAGCTTTCCTGATTCACTGCTCAACCCGCTGCAGGACAACCTCACCGCCCAGGGCGCCAAGGTTCACTCCATCGGCGCGTGCGGCGCCGGTGCAGCCGACTGGATCGTGCCGAAGAAAGTCGAGTGCGGTGCCGAGCGCCTGCCGGTTGGCAAGGCCGAGATTTTCGGCAAGAACGCCATGAGCACCACCCCGATCAAAGACCTGATCGCCAAGGACAAGCCGGACCTGGTGGTGATCATCATCGCCGACACCATGGCCTCGTACCCGGAGCCGCAGTTCCCGAAAGTCTGGGCCTGGAAAAGCGTGACTTCCCTGACCAAGGCCATCACCGAAACCGGCACCAAGTGCGTGTGGGTCGGGCCGGCGTGGGGCAAGGTCGGTTCGCAGTACAAGAAGGATGATGCGCGCACCAAGGTGATGTCGCAGTTCCTCGCCACCAACGTGGCGCCGTGCACCTACGTTGACTCGCTGACCTTCTCCAAGCCGGGTCAGTGGATCACCACCGATGGCCAGCACTTCACCATCGACGGCTACCAGAAGTGGGCCAAGGCGATCGGCGACTCCCTGGCGAAGTTGCCACCGGCCGCCGTGGGCAAAGGAGCGCAATAATGAAACGGATTACCCTGGGCCTGGCGACCTTGCTCGCCAGCGTCAGCGCCTACAGCGCCGACATCCCGCTTTACCCCACCGGCCCGGAGAAGGATTCGGCCTTCCTGCGCCTGGCCAACGGCACCGACGGCGAGCTGAAATTGCTGCCCCAGGGTTCCAAGGCCAGCCTGGTGTTGGGTGGCGACAAACTGGTGTCTGACTACCTGCCGGTGTCGGGCGGCAAGACCCCGATCAAGGGTGTGTTGAGCCAGGGCGGCAAGGATTCCGAGCTGGCCGTGACCGTCGCGCCGGGCGAGTTCGCCACCGTAGTGGCCGTGCCGGACGCCAAGGGCGGCACGCGCCAGTTGGTGATCCACGAACAGCCGGATGACTTCAACGCACTGAAGGCCTCGCTGGCCTTTATCAACGCCGACGCCGCCTGCGCCGATGCGAGCCTGGAAGCCGTGGCGCAAAAAGCCGAGCTGTTCAAGAAGGTCGCCGAAGGCTCGATTTCGCGCCGCATGATCAACCCGGTGGAACTGTCGGTGCAGCTCAAGTGCGCCAACGCGCCGGTGGGCCAGCCGCTGACCTTCACCCTCAAGGCCGGCGAACGCTACAGCGTGCTCGCACTGCCATCGGCCGCCGGTTCGAGGTTGCTGTTTACCTCCGACACGCTCGCTAACTGATCGGGCCCGACACCACCATGGTCTTTGCCTCACTGGAATTCCTCACGCTGTTCCTGCCGGCCTTCCTGTTGATTTATGCGCTGGCCCGTCCGGGCTGGCGCAACGTCATCCTGTTGATCGGCAGCTGGCTGTTCTACGGCTGGTTGAGCCCGCTGTTCCTGTTCCTGCACATGGTGTTGACCGTGGTGGCGTGGGTCGGCGGTTTGCTGGTGGACCGTTCCCGTGAAGACGGCAAGGGCCGGGTGCGGCTGTTGATCGCGTTGATCGTGTTCAACACCGCGGTGCTGTGTTGGTACAAGTACGCCAACATCGTCGCGGGCACCGTGAGTGAGGTAATCACCTGGTACGGCGCGATGCCGCTGGATTGGCAGCGCGTGGCGTTGCCGGCCGGGTTGTCGTTCATTGTGCTGCAGGCGATTTCGTACCTGGTGGATGTGCATCGGCACACCGTGCCGGTGGAGCGCAGCTTCATTAATTACGCGACCTATATCTCGATGTTCGGCCACTCGATTGCGGGCCCGATCATTCGTTATGACTGGGTGCGGCGCGAGCTGAACCAGCGCTATTTCAACTGGCCGAATTTCAGCCTTGGCGCTCGGCGTTTCATGATCGGCATGGGCATGAAAGTGCTGGTGGCCGATACCTTGTCGCCGTTGGTGGACATCGCCTTCCACCTGGAAAACCCGAGCCTGGTGGATGCCTGGATCGGCTGCCTGGCGTACTCGTTGCAACTGTTTTTCGACTTCGCCGGCTACAGTGCCATGGCCATCGGCCTGGGCTTGATGCTGGGCTTCCACTTCCCGGAAAACTTCAACCGGCCGTACCTCGCCAGCAGCATCCAGGACTTCTGGCGGCGCTGGCATTTGTCGTTGTCCAGCTGGCTGCGGGACTACCTGTACATCGCCCTCGGCGGTAACCGCGATGGCGTATGGCGCACCTACCGCAACCTGTTCCTGACCATGGCGATTGCCGGGTTATGGCATGGCGGCGACAGTTGGAACTACCTGTTGTGGGGTTCGGCCCACGGTATCGCGTTGTGCATTGACCGGGCGTGGTCGCGCTCGAGCCTGCCGAGCATTCCGCCGGTGCTGTCGCACATCTTGACGCTGCTGTTTGTGTGCCTGGCCTGGACGCTGTTCCGCGCACCGGACTTCCATTCGGCACTGACCATGTACGCCGGCCAATTCGGCATGCATGGCATGGCCTTGGGTGATGCGTTGGCCGTGGCCATGCGCCCGGCTCATGGCATGGCCGCGTTGCTCGGTTTGGTGTGCATCATCGCGCCGATCTGGCAGACCCGCTGCGAGCAGCGTTTTGGTACGCAGCCCTGGTTTGTGGTGGCCGCATCCCTGTGGCCGGTGGCCGGGTTTGTGTTGTCGTTCGCGCTGATTGCCAGCCGCGATGCCGTGCCGTTTCTGTACTTTCAGTTCTAAGGAAGCCTGACGATGCCCGCCCCTACCGCGCCGACCCCACCGAGTGAACTGGCCGTCCGCACCAGCCCCCTGGCGGGCTGGGTGTTGGTGCCTTTCCTGGCGGCGGGGCTGTTGTCTTGCGTCTGGCTGATGGTCAAGGGGCCGGTGAGTTTCCTGCCGCCCAAGGTCGACAGCGACATGCTGCTGCACGGTGAAGTGACCCATCGGTTTGCCAAGGAATTGTCCAAGGCACCGATGGCCATCGAAGCGGCAAACCTGGAGCGCGGCGCCAGTTGGCTGGCGTTCGGCGACACTGGGCCGCGGGTGCGCCAGGGGTGCCCGGGCTGGCTGTTTATCAGCGATGAACTGAAGCTCAACCGCCACGCCGAAGACAATGCGCGCACCAAGGCCGACGCGGTGATCGACCTGAAAAAGCAGCTAGGCCAGCGCGGTATTGATCTGCAAGTGATGGTGGTGCCCGATAAAACCCGCATCGCCGCTGCCCAGCGTTGCGGCTTGTATCGTCCGGCCGTGCTGGATGGCCGGATCCAGCAATGGAGCACGCTGTTGCAAGCGGCGGGCGTTGAAGTGCTGGATTTGACCGACACCCTGAAACCCCTCGGCCCGGATGCCTACCTGCGTACCGACACGCACTGGAGCGAAATCGGCTCGAATGCCGGCGCCCGCACCGTGGCCCTGCGCATCCAGCAGCGCGGTATCCAGGCCACGCCGGAGCAAGCCTTCGACATTACCCAGGCACCGCTCGCACCGCGACCGGGTGACTTGGTGCGCCTGGCCGGTCTCGATTGGTTGCCGCCGAAGTTACAGCCGGTGGGCGAGCAGGTTGCGGCCAGCACCGCGCATGAGAACGGCCCGGCGGCGTCGAGTAACCCTGACGATTTGTTTGGTGACGCCGGCCTGCCGAACGTGGCGCTGATCGGTACCTCGTTTTCGCGCAATTCGAATTTCGTGGGTTTCCTGCAAAAAGCCCTGAACGCTCCGGTGGGTAACTTCAGCAAGGACGGCGGCGAATTTTCAGGCGCCGCCAAGGCTTATTTCGACAGCCCGGCGTTCAAGCAGACGCCGCCCAAGCTGCTGATCTGGGAGATCCCGGAGCGGGATTTGCAAACACCTTACGACCCGATAAAGATTAGTCAGTAAATTGACCATTTACCGCTCGTCTTAAAGATTTCTTCAGAAACACCAAAATAATGACACTTTCATTCCTTTGTCACAGAATGCGTACACAAAGGCGCCCACAAAAAGACCTGCGGTAAGCATCAGTACAGCTGACCTTTCACGTCTTTAAGATGCGTCGTGAGGGAGTGTTGGCGATGAGCCGTACCGATGATCTTTTTTCGTTGTTCGATAAGACGACTGCCAGTGATGTTCAAGGGATGGATTCGATGCTGCAGTTCTTCGAAGACATGCCGGTCGACGACAGTGCCAGCCTCAATATGGGCAGTGGCGCGTCGTTCTCCCGACATTCCCCTTGTGCCAACGAGCAGTCCCGCGAAGCCGCGAACATCCGGGCGAAGGTGGTAGCGCTGGTTTCGGTCAATGGCGGCGTCGGCCGCAGCACCCTGGCCACGGCGCTGAGCAGCGGTTTGCAGCGCCTGGGACAGCCAGTGGTGGCGCTGGACCTGGACCCGCAAAACGCGCTCTATCACCACTTCGGCCTGAGCCATACCTTGCCCGGCATCGGGCGCACCAGCCTGCACAACGAGCGCTGGAGCCAGATCCTTCATTCAGGTTTTGCCGGTTGCCAGGTGATCACGTTTGGCGAAACCGATATCCGTCAGCAGGAAGACCTCCAGCGTTGGCTGAAACAGGAGCCGCATTGGCTGGCGCAACATTTGTCGGCCCTGGGCTTGGGTGAGCAGGACACGGTGATCATCGACACCCCGGCGGGTAATAACGTCTACCTGCATCAGGCACTGAACGTGGCCGATGTGGTGCTGGTCATCGCCCAGGCGGATGCGGCTTCCCTTGGCACCCTGGAGCAGATGGAGCAGTTGCTGGCGCCACACCTTGATGATCGGCCGGCGCTGCGTTGCCACTTCGTGATCAACCAACTCGACGAGACCTCGGGCTTTAGCCTGGACATGGTCGAGGTGTTCAGGAAGCGCCTGGGTGACAGCCTGTTGGAGGTGGTGCATCGGGATCCGGCGATCAGCGAGGCCCTGGCTTTTGGCAGCGATCCGCTGGATAACCAAGCCGCAAGCATGGCCTGTGACGATATAAACGCGCTTTGCCGCCTGCTGGTTGCCCACTGAAAAGCCCGGGTTATGCCGCTAACCTCAGATGCTTATGCACAATCGGTTGGTTCGACCTGTCATCAAACCGCAATTTTGCGGAGCGGTTCTCATCACGCTGCAACTGCCTGTTTTGCGTGCGTTTTATTTTGTGAACAAAAAATGACCAGTCAGCATTTTGCCCCGCGAAGCTTGCCGGCAGGGCCTCTGCCAGAATTCCATCAACAGAGTTATCCACAGGGCACGTTGCGACAAAATGCCCTTTAATTGCGCTCGGCGAGCAGCATCAGGTTGCGCGGGGTGAGCGGTGTTTCGCAGAAGCTGCCGACTTGAACCCTGTAACCGTTTTCTTCGAGAAACAATGCCCGGTCCAGCACCAGCCACATTTCCAGCGGGCGCCGAAACAGACCACGCACTAATTCCAGGTTTCGCACCTGTGCCAAGCGCTGCCAGCCTTGGGCCTCCAGTGCCGACCAATGCTGTTCCCCTGTGGATAATCCCTTGAGGGCCGCCAGTTCGCGGCAGTAGTCGGCGAACGGCTTGGCCAGCCAACTCGCGGGCAGGGACGGAGTGGGCAGGTAAGCATCGCTCCCGCGCAGTTGCCGCTGCAGAACATCAAAGCCCAGGCGCCTGGCCATCGACGTATCGCGCTGCTGGCGCACCCGCGCGCCGGCGGTAACGGTTTCGCTCAGCGGCAGGCCGAGGTCTTCCACCGATAAATGCAGTGACGACGCCTGGGCGGCAATCGACAGCGGCTGGTACTGCTCGGCGCGGATGCGGTTGTAGCAGCAGGGCGCCACGGCCA
>NZ_JACARK010000518.1:0-4644 GCF_013386655.1 Pseudomonas sp. K5002
GCCCTGCACCTGCCCATGCCCCGGGACACTCGGCTGCGGCGCCTGGCCGACAGTTTGCTGGCCAACCCCAGCGACAAGGCCACCCTGGGCGAATGGGCCGTACGCATCGGCATGAGCGAACGCAGCATGACGCGCTTGTTGCTGGAGGAGATCGGCCTGAGTTTCGGCCGCTGGCGCAGGCAACTGCATGTGATCCTGTCACTGCAGCGCCTGGCGAAAGGCGAAAGTGTGCAGACGGTGGCGCTGGACCTCGGCTATGAAAACGCCAGCGGCTTTATCACCATGTTCCGCAAGGCCATCGGCCAACCGCCGGCGCGCTACCTGGCCGACCGCGCGAGCATCCCCCAGCACACGACGCCCGCTATCGCCTTGCTGGATTATTATAAATAGTCACGTATAAGCATTTTTAGAGCTAAGGGACTAGAAGGCTTAAATCATTCCAGCCAAAAAAAATCAACCCGCCTAAAATACTTATCGCACACTAAAAAATTTGCACTAGCATATGAGTACTCCGGTCCACAAACCCGCTCTCAACACCCGCCTGAAATCCGCCTTACCCCCCGCAAATAAAGTGCCGAATGTTAAAATTTGTCACGTTTTGGCGTATTCAATTCGATTAACATCTAAACGCCTGCAGCGATTGAATTGACGGCCTCGCATGCCGGAAAAGGGAGCAACGTGATGCATTTTTCCAACGTCCTCGCTATTGCACGGACCCCATCGAAATCCGAGGACTTCAGCGAGCTTATAGTTCGTACTGTACCGAAAAATCTAAAAGTCGATACACGCTCCTACGGCCAACTAATCGGTCCCTATGCAAGCCATGGGCATTACCGTGCCATCATCATAGAGATCGACACCCCCTCTGCCAGCACCCAAACGCTGGACATCATTAAAAAAACCAGATCGGAAAATCCTGGCAGCACCATTTTCCTGGTTGTCACCTTCGCCACTACACTAAGCAAAACCAAATATTATCTCGCAGGCGCTGATTACTGCATAAAGGTCGTCGAGAGCTCGCCCGAGAAAAAACTTGCCCTGTTTGCCGCGTTCCTCAGCGAGACATACTGGCTAAGTAATACTGATTTGCTACTCGATCAGGACCGCATGTGCATCTACGGGGGTGGCAAAAAGCTCGAAGTGTCCTTTGTCGAAATGAAAGTACTGGAAGCGCTCATTCATAATCGATTGCTCAGCCATGATGAAATCGCCGTGGTAATGGGGCTGAATCCCCGATTTTATGATTCAAGGGCCCTCGAAAAATCGATTAGCCGGTTACGTGGCAAAATAAAATCACATTACGGAAGCAATATAATTCAGAGCATTCGCGGTTACGGCTACAAACTAAGCAGAGGGCTGGCTTCGGTTAATCATATCCACCCCGTCAGGGAGCGGTCGAACCGTGAATAGCGGAACCTTATTACGTGAGGCGTCAGCCTGCTTCACCTTTTCGCGGCAAGCGATACTTGAACGAAGTTGCACGCTGTGGGGCAGTGAGATCCGCGTCCACGCCGAGCCTGCGCTCGACAGCCCGCGTGATGACGCCTGCCCGTTTTATTCCGAACAACTTAAAGACGCCTACAGCGAAGCCCTGCAACATGCCAGGCCGAGTTCATTTGCCCGCACAAGTAAACGTTTGCGCGCGGATAAAAGCCCGGGCCTCCACAAGTTTTTCCGAATTGAGCAATCGCTGTTGATGAATGAGGACCTGCTCAAGGAAATTATCGATACTTCACACACGCTGGAAAAAAACAGACAACAACTCATTGTCAGCGTTGAAAATACACTGGACACCCTTCCGGGCCCGCTGGAACGCCGGAGCATGATCCGTCAACTGTATAGCCTGAAAGACCGGAGCAACCTGAAGCTTGCCTATAACAATTACACATTAAATACAAAAGACACCGACCTGCTGATCGACTTGAGTCTTTATGACTATATAAAAATGCCTTTTCCAGACTCGGCCCTCAGGCTCAGTCTGAACACCCGCTCGGGCCTGTTCGACCGGCTTTACGACCAGATGCTGGGGCTGATGAGCACCACCCGGGTCTCCTTCATCGCCGACAACGTCGAGCACGCCGACAGCGCACTTCTCGCCAGACGCTTGCCTTTTGACTATTTTCAGGGCCCCTACTTCTCCCCTGCTGATAGTTTATGAACCCCCGTACTTTCCTGGAATCGGTGAATGCCATGAGTTCTCTCAAGAAACACACATTTACATCGACGTACCCGTCAATCGCACTGCACGATTTCACGCCAAATGTGGCATTTTTACATTACGACGTCGACAGCGGGCCGCTGATCGAAACCGTGGAAAAAACATCGGACGCTTCGACCAGTTCCTACGCCGTTACCAAAGAGCAGAATTTCAATCTGTGGCTCAGTAACTATGTCGCCGCCAAAAGACTTTACGAAGCCAGTAATCGGCTGACCCGACAACTTTACGACGCATCAAAAAAACCTAACATCACGGCTCTAAAATCAGACGTCACACACCCGGACCTGAATAACACCACCGCGGAAACAGTTAACTCATCCTCTGCATTACGCGGCCCCGATGTCTGGCTACTTACCCAGCAAGATCGTGCGCTGGTGAAAGGTGGGCTACGCATTTCCTTGACCACTATTGAGTCGGCATTGATCAAGAAAATGTTGAACCATGAAGAACGTGTGGTCAGCAAGGAAGAACTTATCCGCAACATCGGACGTGAGCCCGACCTCTATCGCGGGCTTGAAATGTGCCTTAGCCGATTGCAGGACAAGTTCAAGCGCGTGAATGATGGCGAACGCCTGTTCCGCGCGGTGCGTAACCGTGGCTACTGCCTGACACAAAAAATAAAAAGCCCGCTGAGCAGTCGCGCAAACGTCACAGAACAATAATTATTTCATAAAAATTACAATTCACCCTGCCTATTAGAACGCCTTTCTATCTGCCATTTTATAACAACATGACCGCGTTATAAGTCGTCAGCCATTGCTCCCTGCCATTTATTACTATCAATACGCACGCCTACGCGTGCGCCTGCCATTTGATAGTCATTAAAACCACGCCTCGCTTTAACCTGCCAGCACGTGAGTGGATACCACAGGGAGCAGAAGTATGCTTAACAACAGAAGAATGCATCGTAACCTTACACCCAAAGGCCTGACCTTTTGGGGACAGTGGGCAATTGCCCTGAGTGTGGTCGTTGTACTTTTGTTTTCACTGGTACTTTTCAAGACCGGGCAATTGGAATCCCACTACCGGATATTGGCAGCCATTACAATACTGGCCTCTATACCGGCCTACATGTTATGTGACGTCTATAGCAAAAAAGATGACTTTTTTGTTGGGCTGGGACGATTATTCACCGGCTGGTTATTGACCCTGGGCATATTGTTCGCGGTCGGCATAGCCTGTAATGCCAGTTCGCTGTTTCCCTTCGAGATCCTGCTACTGTGGGCCGCTGTCAGCTATCCAATACTAGCCCTTTGCTACATTCCCATTCACAGTCTATCCAGGTACTACCACCGGCAACTACATGAGCGCCAGAAATCGCTGATTATTGGTACGGGAAAACTTGCAACCGACTTGGCCAATACTCTCGCCAGGCAAAAACGCTCCCCTCTGGTCGGTCTCGTAGGTCCCCGCACCACCTCCCCCCAGGCCGGCACCCAGCCTCAGATCCTCGGTGACTTGCCCGATCTTCCCGCGCTGATCCGCCAGCACGGTATCCGCCGCCTGTACATCACTCACTCTCTCCAGGAAGCGACCCACATCGAGGCGCTGTACCTCAACCTGCTGGAGATCAGCGTGGACGTGATCTGGGTGCCCGACCTCAACAACATGCTGCTGCTCAACCACAGCGTGGCCGAGGTGGATGGATTGCCCGCGATCTTCCTCAATGAAAGCCCGCTGACCAGCCGGCCGACCGCCGCACTGAGCAAGTCGCTGCTGGACAAGAGCCTGGCCCTGTTGGCGATCATCCTGCTCAGCCCGTTGCTGCTGCTGTTCGCCCTGCTGATCAAACTTACCTCTCCCGGCCCGGTAATTTTCAAGCAGGATCGTCACGGCTGGAACGGCGAGGTGATCAAGGTCTGGAAGTTCCGCTCGATGCGCGTGCATGACGACCACGAAGTGCGCCAGGCGAGCCGCAACGACTCACGCATTACCCCCGTAGGGCGCTTTATCCGCCGCACCTCCATCGACGAGCTGCCCCAGCTGTTCAACGTGCTGCAAGGGCATATGGCACTGGTCGGCCCACGCCCGCATGCCGTCGCCCACAATGACTACTACTCGGGCAAGATTCGCGCGTACATGGCGCGGCATCGCATCAAGCCCGGCATCACCGGCCTGGCGCAGGTCAATGGCTGCCGGGGTGAAACCGAGACCCTGGAGAAGATGCAGCAACGCGTCGATATCGACCTGCGCTATATCAACAACTGGTCGCTGTGGCTGGACATCAAGATCCTGTTCAAGACGCCGTTTACCCTGCTGTCCAAAGACATCTACTGACCCCGCCCTTCCCCGTGCCGCTGCATCGGCGGCGCGGGGCACCAGGCGCGTTGTGCGCCCTCCCCGCCACCACTCCCCGCAAGACGCAACGATAGCGCCCACAGCAACGCCCGGGCCCGGGCCATTCGCATAGTCATCAAAGAGGAAAG
>NZ_JACARK010000052.1:0-4505 GCF_013386655.1 Pseudomonas sp. K5002
CCGTTAAACCACGCTGGCCGAAGCGAGGTGCCGAGTGGTGGGGCAAAAGCGAAACCAATACAAGCCATCACCTAAATAACGGATATCCCCCCAATCCGCGCCCGCGCCCGCAGTGCCTCCCCAGGCAACCCCAAAGCCTCATACACCACCACCAAAGCTCGGTTCGTCGGGACATCCAGCCCGTCATACCGCCGGCGCAATTCCAGCGTCTGCTGCGCCCCAAGCCAATCCCCAACCCGCAACCGTGCGTCCAGCTCCACCTGCGCAAACAAATCCCGCTGCGCATGACTCCCGCCAATCTCATTCAGCCGCGGCAACGCTATCCCCAGCTGTTCCAACGCCCGCCGGGCATCCCCCCGGGCATGCGCCAACAACCCCTCAGCCAACGGCAACGTCACTTCCCCCCAAACCGGCCGCGCTTCCACACTGTGCCTGCGCAAAGCCGCCAACAACTGATCCGCCTCAGGCTTGCCCGCCCGGGCCAACCCATACAAATACTGCACACTCAAAAACGGCTGTACCGCATCCCCAACCCGACGCTGCAGGTAGGGCGCCAACGCCTGCCACCGCTCACCCACATCAATCCCGGCCAGCTCCAGCCGCGTCAGCAATGACACCGCGCCCACCTGATCCTGGGAGTACTCCGGCAAGATCCCCCACACATGCCGGTCATAAATCTCCAGCACCCGCTGATCCTCCCCGCGCCCCAGATAAAACAACGCGAGATGCCACCAGTTATGGGTGTACATGAACGAGTTAAGCCCGTCCCAGTGCTGCTTCACGCCCTCCAGAAACCCGATGCCTTCCTCGATACGCCCCTGGGTCAGCATCACATGGGCCAATGCGTGATGGGCCCATGGCTCGGACGCCTGCAACCGCAACGCTTCAAGCGCACTGGCCTCGGCTTCCTCCAGCAAATGACACTGCTCATACGCAAACGCCAGTAGCCCGTGACTGTGGGCGATATCCGGCGCGCCGGCGGTGGCTTTCAAACCGATCCGCAGCAGCGCCGGCCAGTTGCCCCGGTTGAATTCCAGGTACTGGTTGAGCTTGGCCGCAAGCAGGTCCCGCGGATAAAGATCCAGCAGATGCTCGCTGAGGCGCAGCACTTCATCCAGCTCGTCGTTGATCCAGGCTTGCAGCACTTGCAGATACACGAGCGCCCGTGGATGCCGGGAATTCACCGCCGCCGCCCGCTGACGGTACTTCTCGGCCAGCATAGGGCCCTCGGGCGACTCGATAAACATCAGCAGCAGGCCGGCAAATCCGTTGGCCAATGCTGAGTCGGGGTCGGCATCGGCGACCGCGAGGATGCCCTCGGCACGGGGCTGATAGCCGAGAAAACCGCCGACGAAATCATCCAGGCCCTGACGGGTGGCGGGGTTGAGGGTGTCGATGGGGTTGCCCAGGTAATCCAGTGACATGCGCTTCAAACTCATGGGTTCAGATAGCGGTTAGAAGGGCAAACCTTGTGCCAGTGATGGGGCCCTCAAACTTCAAACCTTACCGTAGCAGCTGCCGAGCCTTGTCGAGGCTGCGTTGGCGGCATACCTGACACACCGCAGACGCAGCCTCGCCAAGGCTCGGCAGCTGCTACGCACAACCATTCCTCAAGAGGGCGGGCTGTTGCTTTTTCCACACTCGTCCCGGCCACTGTGGTTTTTTCATCACTGCCAAGGCCTGTGATGCCCGCAAACGCGGCCCGTCGCCCCATGGCACAGCCCTTGCTAAATCCCTGACAAAACCTTAGCCAAGGAGTCTCCATGCGCCCTTTATCTTTTCGCCGTGTCCTTTCATACCTGGGACTTGGCGCCGTGCTGCTGGCCGGCACCGCTCAGGCGCAACCCCATGACGGCGGGGTGCTGAACCTGGTGGCCCAACCCGAACCGCCGTCGCTGATGCACGGCGTGGTCAGCCACGTGTCCACCCAGTACGTCAGCGGCAAGATCCTCCAGGGCCTGCTGACCTTCGACACCGACCTGAAACCCAAACCGGTATTGGCCAAGGCCTGGACCGTTTCTCCCGATGGCCTGACCTACACCTTCGATTTGCAGGACAACGTGCGCTGGCATGATGGCCACGCGTTCACCGCCGATGACGTGGTGTTCAGCTTCCAGACCTTCTACCCCGAAGTGGACAAGCGCCTGGGCGGGGTCTTCACCGAGTACGTCGACAGCATCACCGCCAAGGGCCCGCTGCAGGTGGTGTTCCAGCTCAAGAAACCCTTCGCGCCGTTGCTCTCGGCCCTGGGCAGCGGGCTGCGGCCTGTGGTGCCCAAGCACCTCTACGAGAACACTGACTTTCGCAACAACCCCTATAACCTCAAGCCTGTCGGCACCGGCCCGTTTGTGTTTGTGGAGTGGAAACGCGGCGCCTATATCAAGCTGGCAAAGAACCCCGACTACTGGAAAAAGGGCCTGCCACACCTGGATGCGATCATCTTCCACGTGATCCCGGACGGCTCGTCCCGCGCTGCGGCGTTCGAGCGCAATGACGTGCAGGTGCTGCGCAGCGGTGATGCCGACTATTCCGACCTCAAGCGCCTGACCGCCTTGCCGGACGTGCAGTCGTCGGAAAAAGGCTGGGAGCTGTATTCCGGCCTGGCCTTCCTGCAGATCAATACGCGCAAGCCGCCGCTGAACAACCCCAAGGTGCGCCAGGCGATCCTGTATGCGCTGAACCGCCAGTTCATCGTCGACAACATCTTCTTCGGTTCGGGCAAAGTTGCCCCCGGCCAGTTCGTGTCCACCTCGCCGTACCACGACCCGCAATTGCCGCAGTACACCTATGACGTGAAAAAAGCCAAGGCGCTGATTGCCGAGTCCGGCGTGGACGTGGGCGCCGTGCGGATTCGCCTGCTCAACGGCGAGAAGGGCGGTGCCTGGGAGCGCCTGGCCGAATACACCAAGCAAGCCCTGCAGCCGCTGGGCTTCAAGGTACAAGTGGTGACGTCCGACGCCGCCACCTGGTTCCAGCGCGTCAGCGACTGGGACTTCGACCTGACCTACAACTTCATCTTCCAGATCGGCGACCCGTACCTGACCAACGCCTACCTGTACCGCTCCGACTACATCCTCAAGACTTCGCCATTTGCCAACGTCAGCGGCTACAACAGCCCCGAGGCCGATGCCCTGTGGACCCAGGTCGCCAACACCCCGGAAGGCCCGGAACGCACCAGGCTCTATAGCCAGTTGGAAAACGTGCTGAACACCGACCTGCCGATCGCGCCGATCTTCGAAATGCGCTACCCGACACTGTTCCACAAAGAGGTGAAGAACCTGCTGCAAACCGCCACCAGCCTTAACGAAGACTACGAAAGCGTCTACCTCGACGCGCCTGCACCATGAACGGGTTGCTGTATTTCAGCGGTCGCCTGCTCAAGGCACTGTTGATGATTGTGGCGGTGCTGGTGCTGGGCTTTTTACTGATCCGCCTGGCGCCGGGTGACCCGGCGCTGCTGTTGGCCGGCGAGGCGGGGGTGGACGATGTGCAGTTCATCGAACACCTGCGCCAGACCATGGGCCTGGACAAGCCGTTGCTCACGCAGTTGCTGATCTACCTGGGCAATATCGCCCATCTGGACCTGGGTTATTCCTACCGCAACCAGACCTCGGTGTGGTCGCTGATTGCCGAGCGCTTGCCGGCAACACTGGCCCTGATGGGCTCGGCATTTTTGCTCTCGTCGGTGCTTGGCGTCACCCTGGGGACGTTGGCCGCCCGGGCCCGACAGAAGCGTCACTGGCTGGATGGCGTGATCTCCCACGGCGCATTGCTGCTGTATGCGATGCCGCCATTCTGGCTGGCGATGCTGCTGATCCTGTTGTTCTCCGTCAGCCTCGATTGGTTGCCGGCGTTTGGCATGGAAACGGTGGCACAGGACTTTTCCCTGCTCGACCGGCTCAAGCACCTGCTGCTGCCGTGCGTGTCGTTGAGCGTGCTGTTCCTCGCCTTGTATATCCACCTGACCCGCGCTGCCGTGCTCGACGCCCTTGGCCAGGAATACGTGCGCACCGCCCACGCCAAGGGCCTGCACCCGCGGCGGATTTTGTACGTGCATGTGTTGCGCAATGCGCTGTTGCCGGTGGTGACCTTTGCCGGTTTGCAACTGGGCCAGTTGGCCAGCGGCGCGTTACTGGTGGAGGTGGTGTATTCCTGGCCGGGGATTGGTCGCTTGATGTACGACTCGCTGGCCCAGCGTGACTACGGCGTGTTGATGGGCGGTTTCCTGGTGATCTCGATTCTGGTGGTGGGCTTTAACGTGTTGACCGATGTGATCTGTCGTTTTCTCGACCCGCGTATCGGTGCAGGAGTGCAAGGCTGATGCTGGTTTTCCGACGTTTTGTGCGCCAGCCTGCGGCGTTGATCGGTGCGCTGTTTTTGCTGCTGCTGACGCTGTTGGCGATCGCCGCCCCCTGGCTGACCAGCAGCTCGCCATGGGAGATGAACAGCCAGCCGATGCTCGCGCCATTCCACGACCCGGCCCATTGGCTGGGCAGTGACCTGCT
>NZ_JACARK010000519.1:0-2862 GCF_013386655.1 Pseudomonas sp. K5002
TGCCCGCCCGAGCGCCCTGCCCGCTCATGGCGCAGGCCGAGGTATTGGGCAAAATGCAGCCCAGGCTGGCGATGCAGATAAACAGCGGTACCAGCAGTGGCCACAAAGCGTCCGTGCGCAGCGCAGTAATTGCCAGCAACGACAGACCCGCCGCCAGGTAAACCCACACCGTGCGCGACAGCAAAAATGCCGGGCCACGCGACGCGAGCAAACGCGCATTGACCTGTGCCACCAGGATAAAGCCCGCGGCATTCGAGCCGAATACCCAGCCATAGTGTTCGGCGGGCACGCCATAGAGCTTGATAAAGACGAAGGGCGAGCCCGCGATGTAGGCAAACATACCGGCAATCGAGATGCCGCCGGTCAAGGCATAGCCCAGGTACACCCGGTCCGACAGCAACCGGCCGTACTGGCGCAGTGCGCCTGACAGCGGCTGGCGCGGTTGATGGGCCGGGAAGCTTTCCGGCAGCCCGACTGCTACCGCAATGGCCGCCATCACACTGAACACCGTCAGCGCCAGGAAGATCGACTGCCAGCCCCAGACGCCAACCATCACCCCGCCCGCCAGCGGCGCGAGGATCGGCGCCAGCCCGGTGACCAGCATCAGTTGGGAAAACACCTTGGCCGAGCCCACCGCGTCGCATTTATCGCTGACCACCGCCCGCGAGATCACCATGCCCGCGCAGCCGCCCAGGGCCTGGACGAAACGCGCGCCGATCAGCCATTCCAGGGACGGCGCGTACGCACAGGCGAAGGACGCCAGGGTAAACAGGGTGACGCCGCTGAGCAGCGGCCCGCGCCGGCCAAAACGGTCTGCCAGCGGTCCATAGATCAACTGGCCGATCGCCAGGCCCGTGAAGTACACGGCCAAGGTCAGCTGAATATGTTTTTCGTCGGTGCCGAATGCCACGGCCATGGCCGGGAAACCCGGCAGGTAGAAGTCGATGGCCAGCGGCGCGAACGCGCTCAAGGCCCCCAAGATCAGGATTATACGAAGGTTCATCAGGCACCCAGGTGAGTCGGCAGCCCAACAGTCTAGCCGGGCTCGGGTGCCTTGAACATTAAGTTAGCTCGCTAACTATTCAAAAAGTCAGGCGAGCTTGGCGCTGTAGCCTTCTTCACTGATCAGGTTGATCACCTCTGCCGGCGACAGCAGGCTGCTTTCCACGCCGACTTCCTTTGTCGCGAGGTCGACGCGCACGCTGGCCGCCGGGTCCTTATCCTGCACCGCCTGGGTTACCGAGCGGACACAGTGGCCGCAGGTCATTCCTTCAACGCTGAATACTTGCATGACATGACTCCTTTAATGAGGTTGCCCGCAGTGTTGACCTTGCCACGATGGCAAGGTCAAGTTCTGAAAACATCGGCCGGGCTGGCATTCATTCGCGCCCTCGGCCAAGCTGCACTTATCCACGATGTGAACCTCGGAGAATTCGCCATGCGCTGGTCATTTTTTGGCCTTGTCAGCCTGATGGGCTTGTTTGCTACTGTGCCACCGGCCAGCGCAGATGAAGATTATGCGGTGCTGATCATTTCCCGGGAGCGCCTGGAAGTGCCAACCAACTGCGAGATTGGCTTGTACATCCAGGACCAGTTGGCCGGGCGGCTGTTCCAGGAGCAGGCCACCTCCTTCAACTTGCCGGCCGGGAATGTGTCGTTGCGCCTGAAGTTGTTGCCGGGGCAATCCCAGGGTTGCTTGCCGGGCATGCTCGCACCACCGGCGCAAAACATTACGTTGAAGGCGGGTGACGTGCGCAAGTTGCGTATCGCGCAAGGGCCGGACGGCATGTACCTGAAACCGGCCGCACTGGAATACTGAAACATTGATCTAACGCCTTGACCTTCCCCACAGGTCAAGGTTGATCCTAGGGGCAATCTCTCCTGGAGTACTGCCCATGAACGGATCCACCACCTTCGACCTGCCGATCAGCGGCATGACCTGCGCCAGCTGCGCCGGGCGGGTTGAACGGGCACTGGGCAAAGTGCCCGGGGTGCAAAGTGTCAGCGTCAACCTGGCCAACGAACGCGCCCACATTGAAGTGCTCGGCCAGATGGACCCCGGCGTGCTGATCGCCGCCGTCGACAAGGCCGGCTATACCGCCACCCTGCCCCAAAGCGAAATCGCCACCCAGGCCAGCCAGGAACAACGCCTGAGCCATGAACGCTGGTCGCTGCTGCTGGCAATCCTGCTCGCCGCACCGTTGGTGCTACCGATGCTGGTGCAACCGTTCGGGCTGCACTGGATGCTCCCGGCCTGGGTGCAATTTGCCCTGGCCACCCCGGTGCAATTCATCTTCGGTGCGCGCTTCTATATCGCGGCCTGGAAAGCCGTGCGCGCCGGAGCGGGCAATATGGACCTGCTGGTCGCCATCGGCACCAGCGCCGGTTACGGTCTGAGTATCTATGAATGGCTCACGGCGTCCGCCGGCACAATGCCCCACCTGTATTTCGAAGCCTCGGCGGTGGTGATCGCCCTGGTGCTGCTGGGCAAATATTTGGAAAGCCGCGCCAAGCGCCAGACCGCCAGCGCCATCCGCGCCCTGGAAGCCTTGCGCCCCGAGCGGGCGATTCAAGTAATCGACGGCCGCGAGCAGGACGTCGCCATCACCGCCCTCAAGCTGAATGACCTGGTGCTGGTCAAACCCGGCGAACGCTTCCCGGTGGACGGCGAAGTGGTCGAAGGCCAAAGCCACGCCGACGAAGCCTTGATCAGCGGTGAAAGCCTGCCGGTGCCGAAGCAGCCTGGCGACGCAGTCACCGGCGGCGCCATCAACGGCGAAGGCCGGCTGCTGGTGCGTACCCTGGCCCTCGGCGCGGAAAGCGTGCTGGCGCGGATCATCCGCCTGGTGGAGGACGCCCAGG
>NZ_JACARK010000520.1:0-3220 GCF_013386655.1 Pseudomonas sp. K5002
AGCGGACCCACCGAGCGCAGTTGGCCATTCGCCTGGCGTAGGCGGCCCAGGGCTTCTACGCCGGCGATGCGGCCGGTGGCGGTGTCGATGAATGGCTGGAAGCAGGCGAGCGGTTGCCCGTCGATCACGGGGCCTCCTTAAAAGACCGGAAATAAAAAAGGCCCGGCCCTCAATGGAGAGGGCCGGGCCTGATCTGTTTGCAAGAATGCAGCCAGCACGCTCAACTTTTGCGCGAAGCACCTTGCATGGCCAGTTTGATCAGCGGGATCAGGCCGGCACCCAGCCGCACCAGGCGGGTCATGGTGCCGATTCCGCCACCCTTGGCGCCTTTGCCGGTGAGAAACCCCAGCAGCGTCACCACGCCCACGCCCCACAGCGGCGCGTGCTTGATGCCAAAACCGTCCTGCCAGCTCTGGCCCATGTTGCGGACCTTTTGCAGCGGCAGCATCAGTTGCTGGGACTCGTGACGGATTTCCTGGCGGTGCATTTCCATGCGCAGGCGGATCAACGCCTTGCGCATTTCTCGCCGGGAAGTGTTTTGCGGCAATTCAGTCATGCTCATGGCAGCAGGCGCTCCCGGTCGTTGGCCAGCTCTTCGAGGGTGGCGTGGAACGGCGTGGATTCATCGAACACCGCCGCCTTCAGGCGCAACCCGCAGAATGCTGCGGCCAGTATGTAGAACACACACAGGCTGATAATCCCGGTCAGGCGGTAGGTATCCCACACCAGAATCATCACCAGCGCCGACAAACCCACCAGCAACAGCAAGGCAAACACCAGCGCCAGGCCGGCGAACAGCAACAGGCTGACGGTGCGGGCTTTCTGCTCCTGCAACTCGATGCCGAACAGCTCGACATGGCTGTGCAGCAAACCCAGGACAGCCGCGCCCAGGCGCCGTGAAGTAGAACTTGGGCCCGTGGACGAGCCGGATTCGCCGATAGACATGATTAGCGCCTTGTAGCCAGCAGGCCGATCAAAAAGCCCACGCCGGCCGCAATGCCGACGGACTGCCAGGGGTTGGCCTGCACATAGTCTTCAGTGGCCGTGACCGCCGCCTGGCCGCGTTCGCGCAGGGAGTCTTCGGTCAGTTGCAGGGTTTCACGGGCCTTGAGCAGGCTTTCGTGAATCTTGCTGCGCAGCTCGTCAGCCTGGTCACCGGCGAGGATCGCCGTGTCGTCCAGCAGCTTCTCGGTATCGCTGACCAGGGTTTGAAAATCCGCCATCAGTATTTCTTGAGCAGTCTTTGCCGTTTTTCTGGCCATGGTTATCTCCGTGAGTGGCTGGTCTGTTTACTTCTGGTTTCGAGTCACCGGTGTCGGTGAAGGTTCACTGCAATTGTCTGGTACAGCTTTTGCTTTGCCTTGGTGCGCAGGCCCGGGGCCTTGCGCTGAATCCGGGCGGTTGGGGCTCAAACCCTGAAAAACCTTACCCTAAATAACTAAAACTCGCGGAAAAACCCTGTCGGATTCTGCCTTTTTCAATGATCGCTGCGCCAAAGCGGTTCACGGCCTCAAACGAGGGTCGGATCGTTGGTGCCAATTTAGTGCGCATCATGAAGGTCATGAACTGCTTTGGTGCTTTTTCCTGCATGTGCAGGCCTGCCATCCTCCATGGAAAATTTGCAAAGCGCGGTGGACACCCTCGTCCACAGCTCCAACACGCTGTTCATTCTGATTGGTGCGGTCATGGTCCTGGCCATGCACGCCGGCTTTGCCTTCCTGGAAGTCGGCACGGTGCGCCAGAAGAACCAGGTCAATGCCCTGTCGAAAATCCTCAGTGACTTCGCGATTTCAACACTGGCCTATTTCTTTATAGGCTATTGGATCTCCTACGGGGTGACCTTCATGCAACCGGCGGCGGTGATCAGCGCCGACCACGGCTACGGCCTGGTGAAGTTCTTCTTCCTGCTGACCTTCGCGGCGGCGATCCCGGCGATCATTTCCGGGGGAATCGCCGAGCGTGCACGGTTTGTTCCGCAACTGTGTGCCACTGCGTTGATCGTAGCCTTCATCTACCCGTTTTTCGAAGGCATGGTGTGGAACGGCAACTACGGCCTGCAAGCCTGGTTGCTGGCCACCTTCGGCGCCAGCTTCCATGACTTTGCCGGCAGCGTCGTGGTGCACGCCATGGGCGGCTGGCTGGCGCTGGCGGCGGTGCTGTTGCTGGGGCCAAGGCAGGGGCGTTATCGGGAAGGGCGCCTGGTGGCGTTCGCGCCGTCGAGCATTCCATTCCTCGCGTTGGGCTCGTGGATCTTGATCGTCGGCTGGTTCGGCTTCAACGTCATGAGTGCGCAAACCCTGTCCGGGGTCAGCGGGCTGGTGGCGGTCAATTCGTTGATGGCGATGGTCGGTGGCACGGTAGCGGCATTGGTGATCGGCCGTAACGATCCAGGCTTCTTGCACAACGGTCCATTGGCCGGGTTGGTGGCGATCTGTGCCGGTTCCGACCTGATGCACCCGGTGGGCGCGTTGGTGACCGGCGTGGTGGCGGGCGGCTTGTTCGTCTGGTTCTTCATTGCCGCCCAGGATCGCTGGAAAATCGACGATGTGCTGGGTGTATGGCCGTTGCACGGGCTGTGCGGCGTGTGGGGCGGGATTGCCTGCGGGATCTTCGGCCAGACCGCCCTGGGCGGTTTGGGCGGCGTCAGTCTGATCAGCCAGTTGATCGGCACCGCGCTGGGTGTGGTGGTGGCGCTGGCCGGTGGCTTCCTGGTATATGGCGTGATCAAACGCGTGCATGGCCTGCGCTTGAGTCAGGAAGAGGAGTATTACGGCGCGGATTTGTCGATCCACAAGATTGGCGCGGTCAGTCAGGATTGAGGGGCGCGTCCCCTTCGTTCTGGTTGCAGCCATGTAACAGCCGATACCGGCTCTGGCGCACTTCATCGACACGGCCTTGCACCTGCTGCTCCGACAACCCCAGCAGGATCAACGCATGGGAGGCGAGCATCAGGCTCGACTCCAGCAACTCGGGCACCACTTCAGTGGCGCCGGCGGCTTTCAGTTCGGCCAGCTGACTGTCGTCGCGGGTGCGTACCAGGATCGGCACGGTCAGGTTGATCCGCCGCGCTTCGTTGAGCACGGCCAGGGCGACGTCGCTGTTGTCCACCGCGATCACCACCAGGCGCGCACGTTCCAGGCCGTCCGCGCTGAGCAGGGCGCCACGGCTGCAGTCGCCGTAATGCACGGCGCTGTCTTCGGTAGACGCTTCCTGGACTCGC
>NZ_JACARK010000521.1:0-12009 GCF_013386655.1 Pseudomonas sp. K5002
CCGGCAAGATCGAACAGTGGACCCCGCCGCCGGCGCAGCACGCCCCGGACACGGTGGTTATTCCGCATGCAGCACCGGGAGCCTCTACCGTGGGCGGCCAGTACCTGCAAGTCGGCGCTTTCGCCAACCCGGACGCGGCAGAGCTGCTAAGGTCCAAGCTCAGCGGGATGGTCAGCGCGCCAGTCTTTATCAGCTCTATTGTGCGTAACCAGCAGACCCTGCACCGTGTGCGCATGGGGCCGATCGGCTCGCCGAGTGAAGTTGCGCAAGTGCAGAACAGCGTGCGCCTGGCCAACCTGGGGCAACCCAGCGTGGTCACCGCCGAGTAAGCAGTACAAAGGATTGATGGCTCAGGCTCGCATGCGGGTTTGAGCCCTGGTTGTTGGCTCGTTGAACAATAAAAACCCAGGGGCAAGGGGTGGGCATGCAACCGAACACGCGACAGTCTGGCGACGGGCTGTCTGAATAGTTTTGCCCGCGAGGGCAAGTTTCCATAAGCAATTTCGAGAGACGGATGAACATCACCACCTTAGCCAAACGCACGTGCCTGCTTCTTTCGCTGATCATCACCCCGGCCGCCTGGGCGGTTGAAATGGTGCCAGCTTCCCCGCAACTGGCTGCCAAGGCCTGGGTCCTGATGGACGCCGCCAGCGGCAACGTGCTGGTGGAGAACAACGGTGACCAGCGCCTGCCCCCAGCCAGCCTGACCAAGCTGATGACCGCCTACATCGCGACCCTGGAAATCCGTCGCGGCCAGATCGGCGAAAACGATCCGGTGACCGTCAGCGAAAACGCCTGGCGCACCGGCGGTTCGCGGATGTTCATCAAGGTCGGTTCGCAAGTGACCGTCAGCGACCTGCTGCACGGCATCATCATCCAGTCGGGTAACGACGCCAGCGTAGCCCTGTCCGAGCACATCGCCGGCAGCGAAGATGCGTTCGCCGACATGATGAACAAAACCGTGGCCGACCTGGGCATGACCAACAGCCACTTCATGAACCCGACCGGCCTGCCGAACCCCGAGCACTACTCGTCGGCTCACGACATGGCGATCCTGGCTCGCGCGATCATTCGTGTCGACCCGGTGCACTATGCGATCTACTCCCAGAAAGAGTTCTTCTGGAACAACATCAAGCAGCCTAACCGCAACCTGTTGCTGTGGCGTGACAAGACCGTCGATGGCCTGAAAACCGGCCACACCGAAGAAGCCGGCTACTGCATGGTGTCGTCCGCTGTCCGTGACGGCCAGCGTCTGATTGCCGTGGTATTCGGTACCAACAGCGAGCAGGCCCGTGCGGCCGAGACGCAAAAGCTGCTGACCTATGGCTTCCGTTTCTTCGAAACCCAGACCTTCTACCAGAAAGGCACCGAGCTGGCTCAAGCCCCTGTATGGAAAGGCGCGACCCATCAAGTCAAGGCCGGCCTGGCTGAAGACCTGACCCTGACCATGCCTAAAGGCCAGCTCAAGAAGCTGGTGGCCAGCATGACCATGAACCCGCAACTGGTCGCACCGATCGCCAAGGGCGATGTGATTGGTAAAGTCGAAGTGAAGCTGGACGACAAGGTGGTGCACAGCGCCGATCTGATCGCTCTGGACGCCGTCGACGAAGGTGGTATCTTCCGACGCGTGTGGGATAGCATCCGTCTATTCTTCTACAGCTTGTTCAACTGATAGTGTGCACCTGCATGACCCCGCGCTGATCCGGCGCGGGGTTATGCCCGTCGCCACGGCTTACGCTTACGAGGCCGTTACGCCATGACCGATACCGAAGTAAAGGCGCCAAAGATCGAATTCCCAAACGTGGACTATCCCGTCAAGGTGATCAGCGATACGGGCGTGGGCAACAAGGACAAGATCATCGAGATCGTCAAGAAACACGCAACGATCAACCATGACCGTGTGGATGAGCGTCAAAGCACCAACGGCAAGTACACCACTATTCAGTTGCACATCGTGGCGACTGACCAGGACCAGCTCTACAACATCAACAGCGAACTGCGGGCTACCGGCTTCGTGCACATGGTGTTGTGATGTCACAGACCCTGGGCTTTCGCGAGCTCGGCCAAATGGCTTACGAACCGGTGTGGCACGCCATGCAGCGGTTCACCAACGAGCGCGGCACCGAAGCCCCGGATGAAATCTGGCTGGTGGAGCACCCGCCGGTTTTCACCCAGGGCCAGGCCGGCAAGGCCGAGCATTTGCTGCTGCCGGGAGAAATCCCGGTGGTGCAGGTCGACCGCGGCGGGCAGGTGACTTACCATGGCCCAGGTCAATTGGTGGCTTATCTGTTGCTGGACGTGCGCAGGCTGGGTTTTGGCGTACGTGAGCTGGTCAGTCGCATGGAGTCATGCCTGATCGAGCTGCTTGCCAGCTACGGTGTGACCGCGGCGGCCAAGCCGGATGCACCGGGGGTTTATGTTGATGGCGCGAAAATCGCCTCCCTGGGCTTGCGGATTCGCCACGGTTGTTCCTTTCATGGCCTGGCCTTGAATGTGGACATGGACCTGGCGCCGTTTCGACGGATCAATCCCTGCGGCTACGCCGGTTTGGCGATGACCCAGTTGAGCGATCACGCAACACCACTAGAATTTGCCGAGGTAAGTGCCCGGCTGCGCGCGCAGCTCGTCAAACACCTCGACTATGCTGAGCAGACGACCCTAACGGGCGGAATCGACTGATTATGACTACTGATGCAGTGCAAACCATGATCCCGACGCTGGATGTTACCGAGCGTCCGGCCCCGCGTGCCAAGGTAGAAGCCGGCGTCAAGCTGCGCGGCGCCGAGAAGGTTGCACGCATCCCGGTGAAGATCATTCCGACCACCGAACTGCCGAAAAAGCCTGACTGGATTCGCGTGCGTATCCCGGTTTCGCCGGAAGTCGACCGCATCAAGGCCCTGCTGCGCAAACACAAGCTGCACAGCGTGTGCGAAGAAGCGTCCTGCCCGAACCTGGGCGAGTGCTTCTCCGGTGGCACCGCGACCTTCATGATCATGGGTGACATCTGCACCCGTCGTTGCCCGTTCTGCGACGTTGGTCACGGCCGGCCGAAGCCACTGGACGTCAACGAGCCGGAAAGCCTGGCCATCGCCATCGCCGACCTGAAACTCAAGTATGTCGTGATTACCTCGGTAGACCGCGACGACCTGCGTGACGGCGGCGCCCAGCACTTTGCCGACTGCATCCGCGAGATCCGCAAGCTGTCGCCGAACGTGATGCTCGAGACCCTGGTGCCGGACTACCGTGGCCGTATGGACGTGGCGCTGGAAATCACCGCCGCCGAGCCGCCGGATGTGTTCAACCACAACCTGGAAACCGTGCCGCGCCTGTACAAGGCTGCGCGTCCGGGTTCGGACTACCAGTGGTCGCTGACCCTGCTGCAGAAATTCAAGCAGATGATGCCGCACATTCCGACCAAATCCGGCCTGATGCTGGGCCTGGGCGAAACCGACGAAGAAGTCATCGAAGTCATGAAGCGCATGCGCGAACACGACATCGACATGCTGACCCTCGGCCAGTACCTGCAGCCGTCCCGCAGCCACTTGCCGGTACAGCGCTTCGTGCACCCGGATGTGTTCGCCTGGTTTGCCGAAGAAGGCTATAAGATGGGCTTCAAGAACGTCGCTTCCGGCCCGCTGGTACGTTCCTCGTACCACGCCGACGAGCAGGCGAAACTGGTCAAGGCCAGCCTGGTGTCCTGATACGCGGAACGCCGGACACTGCAGGACCCATGTGGGAGCCGGCTTGAGTGGGAGCGGGCTTGTTCGCGAATGCGTTGGATTAGTTGACCTATCCGGTGACTGACTGACCGTCTTCGCGAGCAAGCCCGCTCCCACCCAGGCCCGCTCCCACATTTGCTACTGACTCTTCCTCTTCTGTTTGCAACCATTGCTGTTTAGAGTGCCTTGGGCAATCCACACGAGGAGAACCATGGATGACGACTCAATTGACCACTTGTGCGGTACCTGCGCTGCGCGCCGAAGGCGTGATCGGGCTGATTGCCCCTGCCGGGCCGGCCGAGCTGGATATCGACACGGCCACGCAATGGATGCGCGCCCGGGGCTACACACTGCGGATCTTTCCGGGCGTGAGCCAGCGTGATGGCTATCTGGCCGGCAGTGATGAGGTACGCCTTGATGACCTGCACGCGGCGTTCGCCGATTCGACCATCGACGCGATTTTCTGCCTGCGCGGCGGCTACGGCACGCCACGCCTGCTGGACCGCCTGGACTTTGACCTGCTCCGGGCCAACCCCAAGCCATTCGTAGGCTACAGCGATATCACCGCCCTGCACCTGGCGATCAACCGGTATGCCGGTTTCGTCACCTTCCATGGTCCGATGTTCAACGCTGACCTGTTAGGTGAAAAGCAACAGCCTACCGAGTCGTCGCTGTTCAGCATGCTGCGTGGGCAAGTGAAAGCCGGTAGCCAGCTGGCTCACCCTGTGGCCTACCCGCTGACCACCATCGAGCCAGGCATCGCCTGTGGGCGGCTGCTGGGCGGCAATCTATCGATGATCGCAGCGGTGATGGGCACGGCGTACGAGATTGATGCCGAGGGCATCATTCTGTTTATCGAAGATGTGAACGAGCCGTTGTACCGCATTGACCGGTTGCTCACCCATTTGCGCCTGGCGGGCAAGCTGGCCCAGGTGGCGGGCGTGGTGGTGGGGGATGTGGCTGGGGTTGATAGCCTTGCGCTTGAGCGCTTGCTGAAGCAGACCTTCGAGCCGTTGTGCATTCCTGTGCTGTCCGGCTGGCGCAGCGGGCACTGCAACCCGAACCTGACCTTGCCGTTGGGCGCCAGGGTGCGGCTGGATGCGGGGGAGAAGCGGTTGGTGTTGGAACAGGATGTGGTGTTTAAGGCCTGAACTTTGTAGCGCCGATAAAGGCCTCTTCGCGAGCAAGCCCGCTCCCACATTTCGATCGCGTTCCTTCAGGAAGTGCACGGTCAAAATGTGGGAGCGGGCTTGCTCGCGAATGCGGTAGCAGCCATACGCCGATCTATCGGCTTTGCAGCGACTCCAGCAACTTCACCGTCGGATACCCATCCGCCGGCCAGCCCAGGGACTGCTGCGCGGCACGAATCGCCTTGCGGGTATTCGCACCGATGATCCCGTCCGGGTTGCCTGCGTCGTAACCATTGGCACTGAGCACCGTCTGCAAGTCAATTCGCTGCGAGCGAGTCAACGGCAGCTCATCTTTCGGCCAGCTCCCACGAATCAAGCCACCGCCCCCGAAGCGTTCCGACAACAACCCAACTGCCAACGCGTAGGACGACGAGTTGTTGTACTTGAGGATCGCGCGGAAGTTATCCAGCACCAGGAACGCCGGGCCACGATAGCCGGCCGGCAGCAACAGGGCGGCGGAAAGCTGGTCGACGTTGGCCGGCACGCTGGCGCCCGGCGGCACCTGGATTCCCAGTTTCAGCCACTCGCCAACGGTCTTGCGTACGCTGCCATCGGCCAGGGCGTAATCAAAATTCAACGGCAGTTGCTGCACCTCGAAGCCCCAGGGCTGGCCTTTCTGCCAGCCGGAGCTTTGCAGGTAGTGCGCGGTGGAGGCGAGGGCGTCGGCCGGGCTGTTCCAGATATCGCGGCGGCCGTCACCGTCGAAGTCCACGGCGTGGGTGTTATAGGTGGTCGGGATGAACTGGGTCTGGCCCATGGCCCCGGCCCAGGAGCCTTTCATCTGGTCGGCGGCGATATCGCCATGCTGGATGATTTGCAGCGCCGCCAGCAGCTGCGCCTGGGCGAAGGCCGGGCGACGGCCTTCATAGGCCAGGGTTGCCAGTGAGCGGATCACCGAGTTGTTGCCCTGGAACTGGCCGAAGTTACTCTCCATGCCCCACACCGAGACCAGCGCCTGGCGATCGACGCCGTAACGGTCCTCAATGCGTTGCAGAATGTCGGCATACTTCACCAGCAGCGACTGGCCATTGCGCACCCGCAGCGGCGACAGCGCGCCATCGAGGTATTCCCATACCGGGCGGGAGAACTCCGGCTGGCTGCGGTCTGCGCGGATCACCGCCATGTCGGGTACGACATTGGCAAAGGCCGTGTCGAAAACCTGTGGCGTGATACCGGCCTTCAAGGCTTCCACGCGAAACCCCGCCTGCCATTCGGCAAAGGTCTGGGTCGGCTGGATATCAAGATTGTCTGCCACCAGTGGCGCAACGACGGCAGGCGCAGCTACCGGTGCAGTCTGGAGCGGGGGCAGGGGTTGGGCATCGGCAGCGGTGGGTTTTTCCGCGCAGGCGACTAACAGAATGAGGCTGGAGGCAGCGATCAGTTGGCGAAGGTGCCAACGACGGGAAAGACTAGAGGGCATGCACAGGTCCAGGGAATACGAATCAGGTACAGACCTTATCATGCCGGAGGGGCGCTTGCCTTCAGGCAGCCAGAAAGTAAGAAGCCTCCCAGCTATTAGACTGGAAGGCTTCGCGGCGGTAGCTGCCTTTGCCTTTGCCGGCTCGTTCCTGGCGACTGCGGAACAACGGCTGGGCGATGATGGATTTGGCCTTGTTGGGGCCATGCTTTGATGGCTTTTTGCTCATGATGGGTACTCTCTGGCAGGTTGATGATGCGGTGCGAATCATCTGCCGAAGTTTGGATTCTGTCCAGCCCAGCGATACGTAGGACTATTCAGCAGGCAGCGCCAAGCGCTGTCCTGACATCAAAAGTGACAAACGACTCAGGCTCATCCACGGCGATCCAGCCGCCTGCCCCTTGATCTGCGCGTCAATGCGTTGGGCTTCCAGCAGCAATTGCGCCCAGCGTTGCGCCGAGTGCCGTTGCAGGGCTTTGCTGATCAGTGGTTTGCGCTTGTCCCATACCGGTGGCCGCGCCTGGCTGAAGGCCTTGTCCAGTGGGATGCCCTGGCTGTACTGCAGGGCAATATTGGCCAGCAGCCGTAATTCTCGCGCCAGGGCCCAGAGAATCACCGGCGGCTCGACGCCTTCGCCGCGCAGCCCTTCGAGCATGCGCAGGGCGTGGGCGGGTTCGCCGTTGAGGATCGCATCCACCAGGCCAAATACGTCAAAGCGCGCGCTGTCCGCCACGGCGCCTTGTACGGTTTCGACGGTGATCTGGCCACCCTCGGCCATCAGCTTGAGCTTTTCGATTTCCTGGGCGGCGGCCAGCAGGTTGCCTTCCACCCGCGCCGCGATCAGCTCCACCGCATCCTGGCTGGCACTCAGCCCGGATTGCGACAGGCGCTGACGAATCCACTGCGGCAGTTGGCTGCTGTCCACCGGCCAGATCTGTATGAACTGAGTCTGGCCACCTTCCACCAGCGCCTTGCCCCACTTGGTTTTCTGCGCACTGCCATCGAGCTTGGGCAGGCTGATCAGCAGCAGCGTGTCTTCGGCAGGGCGTGCGCAGTATTCCATCAAAGCCGCCGCGCCTTTGTCGCCGGGCTTGCCCGAAGGCAGGCGCAGTTCCAGCAGGCGTTTTTCGGCGAACAGCGACATGCTCGCCCCGGCTTGCAGCAGCGTACCCCAGTCGAAACTGGCGTCGGCGCTGAATACCTGGCGTTCATCGAAGCCCTGTTGGCGGGCGGCGGTGCGAATTGCGTCCGCAGCCTCCTGGCACAGCAGCGGGTCATCACCGCTGACGATGTAGACGGGCGCAAGGCTGCCTTGCAGGTGCTTGGCGAGTTGGGCGGGGGCGAGTTTCATAGGCAGGGTGAACGGGGCGCCTGGGGCGCCCCGTCTGGCTTACTCGACAGGAACTTCGACAGGCGACTGTTTAGGTTGGCTGTCTTCATACTCTTGCGCCGCTTTCAGCGCATCGGCATCTGCCTTGGCCTTGGCATCCGCGGTTTGCTGCAGCTTATCCAGTTGCTCCGGCGTGATCAGTTGCAGGCGCAGGACCATGCGCTGCACCAGTTCACGACGCATTTCCTTGCGCACCTGGATGGTTTCGGAGTCCGAACCCACCAGGTTGTTGCCGTCGTGGCTCACGACTTTCTGTATCTGGATCTTGTCGCCCATCAGCGGCAGGTGGTCATGGCCCTGGATTTCGAAGAAGAGCGTGGTGCTCAGCTCAATGTCCGAAGCACGCCCGGCACTGGCATAGCTGAGGTTGCGCTGCTCTTCTTTCTCATCCAGCAGGTTCAGCTTGTAAGCCGCGCCTGAATAGACTTTGACGCCACTGTTTTCCAGGACCTGGCGCAGCTGTTGCACTGTCTCGCCGTAGGAGTTGCGGGCGGTGACGTCCAGTTCCTTGATCGCCAGTTCGGTGGTGCCGGTGCCGCGCAGCTGGAAGCCGCAAGCGCTCAGCAGCACGGCAAGGCCCATAACCAGCAGATTGCGTTTGATCATTTTGATGCTCCCCTTGAAACCATGTGGGCCTTATCGAGGCCCTGGAGGTTTTGTTCGGCGCCAGGGTTATTCCCTCGGCGCCCGATCCGATTAGCTAGCGACGATATTGACCAGTTTGCCGGGCACCACGATCACTTTGCGGATCGTCAGGCCTTCGGTGAAGCGCAGCACGTTCTCATTGATACGGGCGGCGGCTTCGACGTCTTCACGGCTGGCGCTGGCCGGCATGTCGATCTGGCCACGCAGCTTGCCGTTGACCTGAATCACCAGTTGCAGCGTGTCCTGTACCAGGGCGCTGTCATCCTGTACCGGCCAGCCGGCATCGATGACGGCACCGCTGTGGCCCAACTGGTTCCACAGTTCGTGGCTGATGTGTGGCGTGATCGGCGCCAGCAGCAGGGTGACCGTTTCCAGGCCTTCCTGTACCAGTGCGCGGTCCTGTTCGGTGGCCTGCGGCGCTTTCTCCAGCACGTTCATCAGCGTCATCACCTGGGCGATGGCGGTGTTGAATTTGTGGTGCTGGCCCACGTCCTGGCTGGCGTGCTTGATGGCCAGGTGGGTGCTGCGGCGAATGACTTTTTGCTCATCGCTCAGGGCCGCCACGTCCAGCTTGCCCGGCAAGCCTTGGCTGACATGGGCGTGCGCCAGGCGCCAGACGCGCTTGAGGAAGCGATGCGAACCTTCGACGCCGGAGTCCGACCATTCCGCGCTCATGTCAGGCGGCGAGGCGAACATCATGAACAGGCGGCAGGTGTCCGCGCCGAACTGGTCGATCATCGACTGTGGGTCGACGCCGTTGTTTTTCGACTTGGCCATCTTCTCGGTGCCGCCGATTTCCACCGGCAGGCCGTCGGATTTCAGCTTGGCGCTGATCACCTTGGCCTTGCTGTCACGCTCCAGCTCGACATCTGCCGGGTTGAACCAGGTGTAGGCGCCATTGGCTTCGCGGCGGTAATAAGTCTCGGCAATCACCATGCCCTGGGTCAGCAGGTTCTTGAACGGCTCGTCGGAACTCACCAGGCCTTCATCACGCATCAGCTTGTGGAAGAAGCGCGCGTACAGCAGGTGAAGGATGGCGTGTTCGATACCGCCGATGTACTGGTCTACCGGCAGCCAGTGGTCGGCCGCGAATTTTTCCACCAGGCCGCCTTCATAGTGCGGCGAGGCGTAGCGGGCGTAGTACCACGAAGACTCCACGAAGGTGTCCATGGTGTCGGTTTCGCGTTTGGCCGGGGCACCGCAGCTCGGGCAGGTGCACTCGTAGAATTCGGGCATGCGCGCCAATGGCGAGCCAGCACCGTCCGGCACCACGTCTTCGGGCAATACGACCGGCAGTTGGTCTTCCGGTACCGGCACGTCACCGCAGGTTTCGCAGTGGATGATCGGGATCGGGCAGCCCCAGTAGCGCTGGCGGCTGATGCCCCAGTCACGCAGGCGGAACTGGGTGCGCGAGGCACCGAGGTTTTTCTTGATCAGCGCGACTTCGATCGCATCGAAGGCGCCTTCGAAATCCAGGCCGTCGAACTCGCCGGAATTGATCAGGGTGCCGTGTTCGTTGTACGCGTCCTGCCACGGAGCCGGGTTGGTGTCGCCCGAACTGGTGCGCACCACGGACTTGATCGGCAGGTTGTACTTGACGGCAAATTCGAAATCGCGCTCGTCGTGGGCCGGCACAGCCATTACTGCGCCATCACCGTAGTGCATCAGCACGTAGTTGGCGACCCACACCGGCAGCTTCTCGCCGGTCAATGGGTGCTCGACGAACAACGAGGTCGGCAGGCCCTTTTTCTCCTGGGTGGCGACGTCGGCTTCGGCGACGCTGCCGCCCTTGCATTCGGCGATGAACGCCTGCAGCTCAGGGTTGTTCTGTGCGGCCTGGGTGGCCAGCGGGTGTTCGGCGGCCACGGCGACGTAGGTCGCGCCCATCAGGGTGTCCGGACGGGTGGTGAAGACTTTCAGTACACCTTCTGCGCCGATGGAGTCGACGTTGTAGGGGAACTGCACTTCCATGCCACGGGACTTGCCGATCCAGTTGCGTTGCATGGTCTTGACCTGCTCGGGCCAGCCCGGCAAATCGTCGAGGCTCGACAGGAGTTCATCCGCGTAGGCGGTGATCTTGAAGTAGTACATCGGGATTTCGCGCTTTTCGATCAGCGCGCCGGAACGCCAGCCGCGGCCGTCGATCACTTGTTCGTTGGCCAGTACGGTCTGGTCCACCGGGTCCCAGTTCACTGTGCCGCTCTTCTTGTAGATCACGCCTTTTTCGAACAGGCGAGTGAACAGCCATTGTTCCCAGCGGTAGTAATCAGGCTTGCAGGTGGTCACCTCGCGGGACCAGTCCACCGCCAGGCCCAGGCTGCGCAGCTGGGTCTTCATGTAGGCGATGTTTTCGTAGGTCCACTTGGCGGGCGCTACGTTGTTCTTCATCGCGGCGTTTTCCGCCGGCATGCCGAAGGCGTCCCAACCCATGGGTTGCAGGACGTTCTTGCCCAGCATGCGCTGGTAGCGGGAGATGACGTCGCCGATGGTGTAGTTGCGCACATGCCCCATGTGTAGCTTGCCGCTGGGGTAAGGGAACATCGATAGGCAATAGAAAGTCTCCTTGCCTGGCTGTTCACTGACTTCAAAGGACTTTTGCTCATCCCAGAACGACTGGGCGGCATTTTCTATTTCACGGGGCTGATATTGTTCGTGCATGGCTACTTTTGAACTGAATAGGGGTGGCCTAATCCTCTTCGGTGCAACGTTCAGGTTGATCGACACCAAAAAGCGGCGCGTCCGTGCCCAAACCCTGCGGGAAGTGGAGTTACAGGAAGCGCCGTAGCATACATGACCCCACTCTATCGAGGGAAACCCTGATTGCGCCGCCGAGGCCGTTGGTCGCGGCGCCAGGCAGGCAGGGCAAGCAGGACTACGCTGTTTAGTGGGGAGTGAGTCTTATCTTCAATGAGGTGAGGGATGGTTGATTCGCAGCGAACTTTAACGAAACCGCAGGTGTACGAAGGACTGATCGACCGTTTGGGTCGAGCACTGGATGCAGCAAAAACCGCAGGCCGATTGTGTGATGAACGGCCTCTGGAGTTGGAACTGCGTGGCTTGAGCCAGGCAGAGCTGGACGTGATCAGGGTGTATCTGGAATTGAATGAGCATCGCGCGTCCCATGGCATGGCCTCCCCGCCAGCCCAGGAGTTTTCGCGATCGGCCAAGGTGGTATGGCTCAAGGATTTTTCGGCCGGTCGCAGCCCGGAAAAACTCCGGTCCGTGCGTTTCAAGTGAAGTACCGCGTTAGTGATCTGTAGCCTTCTCAGCGTCTGTTCCTGTAAAGATTGTCGCTTAACCCCGTTACACCTTAGGCTTCGGGCATCTTTGGAGATGCCCGATGCCTATTCGCTATTTCATTAAACAATTGTTGTTGCCGCCCGGCATCCTGTTGCTGTTGCTGGCCCTTGCCTGGTGGTTTCGTCGCAGCCGACCGCGGCTGGCGGCCGTGTGCTTTGCCCTGGGGTTTGGCGGGATGTGGCTGATGAGCCTGCCGGTGGCGGTTCAATGGGGCGCAAAGGCCCTGGAGACCGAGCCGCCTCTGGCCCGTGATGAATGGGCGACCCTGGCGCAGCGGGCTGATGCCATCGTGGTGTTGGGCTCGGGGCGTGAGCGCGGGGATCCGGCGTGGGGCTCCGATCAGCCGAC
>NZ_JACARK010000522.1:0-5193 GCF_013386655.1 Pseudomonas sp. K5002
CAGGTAGTTCAACGACAACTGGCTGATCAGGCGCCAGGCCTTGGCGTCATGGGCATGGCTGGCGCGCGGGCGGCTTGGCCCGGCGACGCAGCGCACGGCCAATACCGGCGCACTGTCGGCCAGGGTGAAGTCGGTCTTGCCGTTGCCCACGCTCATGAACAGGGGCAAGTCGCGGTTAGTGCACAGTGCGGTCACGCCCAGTTGGCGCAGGTCATGGCGGTACGGGGCTTGCTGGGTGTCCACCAGGCTGACGAAGGTTTCGCTGCCCACATAGGTGGAGCGCGGCCCGTTGCGGCGCTGGTCGCTGGACAACACGCGGGGTTCGCGACGCACCGTGTAGTAAGCCTGGTCACGGCCATAGCGCGACGGATCGCGTACTGCATAGAACGGCAGGAACGGCTGCTCCGGTCCGGTGCCGTGGCCCGTGATGCCGCTCAAGGAGTGAATCTCGAAATCCATCGGTCGCGTGCGGTCGGCGATCACATGGTGTTCGTTGACCCGCTCGGACAAGTGAATCCGGTCCACACGCTTGGGAAACAGGTTGATTGCCGGGGTGCAGAACGGCACGAATTGCGCCTTGCCGACGCTGCCTTCCAGGCTTGGATCGTGACGGTCGAACAGCACGATCAGTTCCAGTTCCTGGCCGTCACAGCGTTTGACTGCACGGCTCAGTTCAGCGAATTCAACGAACAGAAAACGGTGGGGCAGGGCGAAGTATTCCTGGAGCAAGCGATATCCCTGGAACGCTCTCGGCACCACCGGCATCGCCGCATCGGCGTCATCGAAACCCCGGGAGCGCAAGGCCTCCGGCGGCAGGCGCTCAACCCAGTCACCGCCGGGCTTGCGCGCGAACACCGCGCAGGCATTGCCCAGCAGTTGTTCGTAGAGGCGGAACGGTTGTTCGTCGGCACCGCTGAGGTACAGCGGCAAGTTATCCAGGGCGAGGCTGTTGAACGGCAGCTCGGCGCCGGTACGCAAGGTCAGGCGCAGGCCAGCCTTGGCCTTGGGTTCGCTGGCAGCCAAACGCCCGAGCACGGCGGACGGGTTGCCGAAGTACTCGGCCTGGGCGACCTGCAACGGCCACAGCGTCACCGGGTGCGCGGTGCGGTACTCGCAGCAGGTCTGGGTTTCGCGGCCCAAGGCGGCGCGCAGGACGGTGTCGCGGGGCAGTGGAAAACCACTGGCCAGGGAGCCTTCATCGGGATCGGCCTGCAACTGCACCACGGTCATCGACGGGGTCGGCGCCAGGTAGTGCGGGTAGGCGATCTCCAGCAGGTTGTTGGTGAAGGTCGGGTACTCGGCGTCGAGCTTGAGCTGGACCCGGGCCGTGAGATACGCAAAGCCTTCGAGCAAGCGTTCGACGTACGGGTCGGCGCAGTCCATGCCGGACAGGGTCAGCCGACTGGCGATCTTCGGGTATTCCTTGGCGAACTCGGCGGCGCTTTCGCGCACGTGGTGCAGTTCCTGGTTGTACAGCTCCAGCAGGCGCGGGTTCATGGGCGTCTCCGCTGGTCGGCATTGACCACACGCACATGGCCGGACTCCAGGTCCAGGTCGGTTTGCAGCAACAGGCGCAACGGCACCGGCTGCGCCCACAGGTCGCCTTCGATCTCGAAACTCAGGGCGTTGTGGTTCATCTCACCGTGGCCGACGCGTGCCTTGACCCGCAAGGTGTGGCGCAGGATGCGCGGCTCGAAGGTGGCGATGGCTTGTCGAATCAAGGCTTCCAGGGCGCTGATGTCGACACTGGAGACACTGTTGCCCGCCAGCGCCGGCAGCCCGTAATTGACCACCGACGTACCGGCAGGCGTGTGCAGCGTGGCATCGGCGTTGAGCAGTGAAGTGGTGTTGAGCAGCCACGTCAGGTCACGCAGCACCGAGGCTTTCAATTGGCTCAGGGACAGCACGCGTTTGTCGGCGCTTTCCTTGGGATTGGTCGGGTCATCGTCGGTCAACCGGTCCAGCAGGGACGGTTGCAGGCGATCGCGGGAAGCAATTTCAGTTACCACCAAAGCAGCTCCACGGACGGGTTGCGAGAGGAACAGGGGGCTTGCAGCCGCCACTTGGGGTGGCGGCTACAGGGGCAATCAGCGTTTGGTGTTGGAGCGAATGTTCCAGCCAAACTTGATCGCGCCGCCGTCTTTGGTGCCGTCGGCTTTCTGTGGCTGGTAGTCCACCATCACCTGGGCAAAGTTCAGGGTCACGTTTTCGGTCAGGCGGTCATCGCTGCCCGAACCGCCGGTGCTCAGGGAAGTGACCAGCACTTCTTCCAGGTTGATGATCATGTACTCGACCTGGCTTTCACCGCCGGCCTTGCGCACGGTCAGCGTGACCTTGTCGATGTGCTTGCCGCTCGCGCAGTGCATCATCAGGTTGGGCGAGGCCTTGTCGACGTACTTGGTCAGCGACAGGTCCTGGATGTTCACCTTGCCCGCACCGCCGCCACCGCCCACGTGCATGTTGCCGGACTGGGCCATGCCCCAGCTCCAGTTCAACACGTCGATTTCGTCCTTGTGGGCCTTGTCCATGGACTCGCCCTTGATGTCGCCGATCTTGATGAAAATATCAACAGCCATGTTTTCTCCCTGTGTGGTCTCAGCCACAGAATTTGTTAACGCTGATCGTTCCCACGCTCTGCGTGGTAACGCATCTTGTGACGCTCTGCGTCACTGGGACGCGGAGCGTCCCGGGCGGCATTCCCACGCGGAGCGTGGGAACGAGCGACGGTGTTACGCGCCTTTCGCCGAAGGCAGTTTCGATACCAGGCGCAGCGACACGGTCAGCCCTTCAAGCTGGTAGTGCGGGCGCAGGTAGAACCTGGAGTTGTAGTACCCCGGGTTGCCTTCGACGTCTTCCACGATCACTTCGGCGGCAGCCAACGGATGCTGGGCCTTGGTGGTTTCGGTGGAGTGCGCCGGGTCACCGTCGACGTAGTTGAGGATCCAGTCCTGCAACCAGCGTTGCATCTCGTCCTTCTCTTTGAAGGAACCGATCTTGTCGCGCACGATGCACTTCAAGTAGTGAGCGAAACGGCAGGTGGCGAACAGGTACGGCAGGCGCGCGGCCAGGTTGGCGTTGGCGGTGGCGTCCGGGTCATCGTATTCGGCCGGTTTCTGCAGCGACTGGGCGCCGATGAAGGCAGCGAAGTCGGTGTTTTTCTTGTGCAGCAGCGGCATGAAACCGTTCTTCGCCAGTTCCGCTTCGCGGCGGTCGCTGATAGCGATTTCGGTCGGGCACTTCATGTCCACGCCACCGTCATCCGTCGGGAAGGTGTGGGCCGGCAGGTTCTCGACTTCACCGCCCGACTCCACGCCACGGATGCGCGAGCACCAGCCGAAGTGTTTGAACGAACGGTTGATGTTCACCGCCATCGCGTAAGCGGCGTTGGCCCAGGTGTACTTGGAGCTGTCGGCACCGTCGGTGTTTTCTTCGAAGGCGAAGGCTTCCACCGGATCGGTCTTGGCACCGTACGGCAGGCGCGCCAGGAAGCGCGGCATGGTCAGGCCGATGTAGCGCGAGTCTTCCGATTCACGCAGCGAGCGCCAGCCGGCGTATTCCGGGGTGGTGAAGATCTTGGTCAGGTCGCGCGGGTTCGACAGTTCCTGCCACGAGCCCATGCCCATCACGGTTGGCGAAGCGGCGGCAATGAACGGTGCGTGCATGGCGGCGCAGACTTTCGACAGCTCGCCCAGCAGCTCCACGTCGGGAGGCGACTGGTCGAAGTAGTAGTCGCCCACCAGGCAACCGTAGGGTTCGCCGCCGAACTGGCCGTATTCTTCTTCGTACATCTTCTTGAAGATCGGGCTCTGGTCCCACGCGGTGCCCTTGAATTTCTTCAGGGTCTTGTGCAGGTCCGGCTTGGAGATGTTGAGCACGCGAATCTTCAGCTGCTCATCGCTCTCGGTGTTGTTCACCAGGTAGTGCAGGCCACGCCAGGCGCTTTCCAGCTGCTGGAAATCCTGGTGATGGATGATCTGGTTGACCTGGGCGGTGAGCTTGGCGTCGATGGCGGCGATGATCGATTCGATCGACTTGATCGCGTCGTTGGACACCAGGTCGGTCTGGGCCAGAGCCTGCTCGGCCAGGGTGCGCACAGCGGTTTCCACGGCTTCGCGGGCACGCTCGGTCTTGGGTTTGAATTCTTGCAGCAGCAGGTTCGCGAACTCGCTGGCTTCTTCGGTGGTACCCAGGATCTGGGTGCCTTCGCGGGCGGTATTGTCAGTCATGATTACTGCTCCCCTGCAGGCTTGGGCGCGCTGGCAAGTGCCTGAAGCAGTGCCGGGTCCTTGATCGCCTTCATGATGATTTCTTCAGCGCCGGTCTTGCCGTCCATGTAGGTCAGCAGGTTGGCCAGTTGGGTGCGGGCTTCGAGCAGTTGCTTGAGCGAATCGACCTTGCGCGCCACAGCGGCGGGGCTGAAGTCGTCCATGCTTTCGAAGGTGATGTCCAGGCTCAGGTTGCCTTCGCCGGTCAGCTCGTTGGGCACGTGGAACGCGACGCGTGGCTGCATGGCCTTGAGGCGCGAGTCGAAGTTGTCGACGTCCACTTCAAGGAACTTGCGGTCGGCCACAGGCGCCAGAGGCTCGGCGGGCTTGCCGGCGAGATCGGCCATCACGCCCATGACGAAGGGCAGCTGGACCTTTTTCTCGGCGCCGTAGAGCTCGACGTCGTACTCGATCTGCACCCGAGGCGCACGGTTGCGCGCGATGAATTTCTGAGAACTTTGCTTCGCCACGTTGCTGCTCCTGGTCGCTTGAGCGACGGTGTTGTAACTGCGCGATCCGTACGCTTATTCGCTGTCCGGTCCGCGCAGATTTTCAAATTGGGACATGCCGTCGGGAATCAGGTTGCGCACGATGGCCGCAAAGTCGGCGTGCACCAGATTCTTCGCTCGGTTCAACAGCACCGGCAGCGGGCTCGAAGGCTCGTGCCGGGTGTAGTACGCAAGGATCTTGTCGAGGCTGCGCAGCACTTCATCGCGGCTTGCGATGTCGCCGGTCGGGCGTGCTGCAACGGGCGCGGCGGCGTATTCAACCGAGGGGGCATTGTCGTCACTGACAACCTCGGGCTCGCTGGCGGCGCCGCTGTGTGGGGCGTATTGGTTAAGTATCTGCGCGGCCTGCTTGAGCAGTTGCTTCAAGGGGGCGAGGTCCACGCCCTGGGCGGAACCGACCTGGTCGCTGACGTATTGTT
>NZ_JACARK010000523.1:0-7296 GCF_013386655.1 Pseudomonas sp. K5002
CCACCCTGGGCGGCCGCCAGCAGGTAGCACTGGGTCTCGATGGCACGCGCACGGATCAGCACATCCCAGTGCGCGGCGCCGGTTACCGCTGTAAAGGCCGAGGGCGCGGTGATCAACTCGGCACCCGCAGCGCGCAATTCGCTGTATAGCTCCGGGAAGCGCAAGTCGTAACACACCGTCAGCCCCAGGCGGCCGACCGGCGTATCCGCCACGACCACCTGGCTACCATGAGCATAGTCATCGGATTCACGATAACGACCCCGGGCATCGGCCACATCGACATCGAACAGGTGCAGCTTGTCGTAGCGGGCAACGATTTCGCCCTGATCATCGATCAGCAGCGAGCAGGCATTGGACTTGGCGTTCGGCTGATCCTTTGGGGGCAGCGGCAAAGTGCCGGCCACTATCCATAAGGTGAGGTCGCGGGCGGTCTGTTTCAACCATGGCAGGATCGGACCTTCGCCCAAGGCCTCGGCGCGACCGATATCGGCCACATCGCGACGGCCCATGGCGGCGAAGTTTTCCGGGAGTACCGCAAGCCTTGCACCGCCCGCCGCCGCTTGCTCAAGCAGGCGCCGAGCCTGAGCCAGGTTGGCCAGCACATCGCTTTGGCTGACCATTTGAATTACCGCAAAGGACATGGGCCCACACTCCAGAAAAGGCATGCGGCCATGCTACTCCACAGGTACTCAGTTTGGCTTTTCAAATGGCTTGTCGAAGGTGATTTTCGGGTCCTTCCACGGGCCTTCTACCTTGTACTGCACGCTGGCGAAACGCGAAACACGGTCGCCAATCAGCTTGTCGATCAGGAACAGCGCCCCGCCAATGGCCGGCGCGCCGACGATCAATGCAGCAATCGGCAGGTTGTTGGTGACCGGCAGCGTCACCAGCAACTTGGCATCGACGCGGTCTGCCACCAGGTCCAGGGTGCCGTTGATCTCCAGGTTACTCGACGGGCCCGTCATGGTGATCGGCTCACGGGTTACAAACACGCCGTTACTGGCGGCCAGCAAGCCCTTGACCCGGTCATAACTCAAGCCCTTGCCAAGCAAGTCCGAGAAGTCCAGGCGCAGCCGGCGACCGATGGAGTTGAAGTTCAGCAAGCCAAACACCCGCAGGGCCTGCGCACCGCCGTCCACTTCAACAAACTGGCCTTTGCGGAAACTGGCGTCCAGGCTGCCGGAGAAACGCTTGGGACCTACCCAGGCCGGCGAACCCGGCCAGCGGCCGTCCACGTCCACGTGAAAATCTTCGCTGGTCACGCTCGGCGCAAATCCCCAGCCCTTGAGCACGTCGCCAATGTTCTTGCCATCGAGGCGGCCCTTGTACCAACTGCTGCTGGCACCGGGTGCACCTTCCCAACCGCCGGCGCCCTGGAGCACCATGCCCTTGAGCCCCAGGTTCAGGCTGTTGAACGCCATGCCCCTGGTGGTCGGACGAACTTTCAGAGACCAGGCACCTACCAGGTCCGGGCCCTGGAACAACTGGGCAATCGAGATATCCAGCGCGGGAATATCCTTGGGATCAACATCAGCCAATGGGTCCGGCGCATTTTCATCCGCCTGCACGGTCGGATCCACCGCAGGCAGCTTCACGTACTGCAGGTTGACTGCAATCGGCGCGCCCTTGGCGTCCGGCAACCCCACGGTACCCTTGGCCTGCTGGCTGTCGAACTGCAAGCCCCAGGCAGCGGGTTTGCGGTCCAGCTGCAAGCTGACCTGGTCGAACTGGGTGCCGAAACCGGTCAGCTTGCCGACCTTGAAATCGGCCCCGCTCAACAACTGCTTGGCACTGCCACCCGGGTCGTTGCCGGCGTAGCGGTCCACGAGCTTTTTCCAGGGGTCGATATCCAGCTCCGACAACACGCCGCGGATTCGCAAGCCCTTGCCGGCCGGCAACACCGCATCGCCATCTCCCAGGAACAGCTCGCCACGACCGTCGGCGAAATTGTCCGCCGGGGCGGCGAAGGTGAAGCTGCCCAACTCGCCATAATCGAACCAGTAACGGCGCTCCTTACCCTGCAAGGTCATGCGGAACACACTGTCGCGGCCCTGGCTCGCCGGCATGCCGAACGGCGCCGGCAGGTCCACGGCCACGCCCTTGAGGTTGGAGCTGACCATCAACTGGCTGTCGGCGCCATCGAGGTTGAGCTGCAATTGGTAGGGGATATCGCCGGACACCGGCAACGGCTGGCTGACCTTCAGCCAGTCAGTCAGCCGCTTGACGGTCACCTGCCCTTTCGCGGTGACGCGGGTGTTGAGGTCGCCTGGCTTGCCATCGGCGAAAATCTGCGCGGTGATCGGTCGGTCGAAGGCCTGGGCGCTGATGTTCTGGCCACTCAGGCCCTTGGCGCTGTCGAAGCGGAAATCACCCTTGAGCTGGCTCAGGTCCAGCGTAGGCTCGGCCAGTTGCAGGCGGGACTTGTCGGTCTTGAAATCCACCACGATCTTGGGATCGGCGCCCTTGGCCAGGGGAATATCCAGGTCCAGCTTGCCTTGCAGGTCGCCCTCGCCTTTCCAGCCGGCGAAGGTCGAGGCGGTGCCGATCGGCGCTTCCTGAAGGATTTTCAGGCCATCGCCCAGGCCACCGGCAAAGTTGCCGGTGAGCAGCAGGTGGCTGTCCTTGCCTTCGGGGGCGTGGGGAATGTTGACGTAGATATCATTGACCTTGGTGTCGAGCAACTGGCCCTTGCTGGCCAGGATGCGCACGCCGCTTTCCTCGACAAACACTTCACCCTTGACCTTGCTCACGTGCGGCCAGCCCGGCTGGAATGCCAGCTCGGCATCATGCACCTTGAAGAACAGGCTGATATTGCGCGAGGCAGGCAGTGCGTCGTGGTTCAGCGAGCCTTGGTACTGGAAGAAGCCCTCGTCCACTGCCCCCTTGAGAATCGCAGTGCGCAGCCACTCATCGAGCGCCGGGCTCAACACCGCCGGCAGGTATTTGGGGGTGAAGCGGCCATCGCCGTCGACCATACCGACCCGCAGGTCCATGTAGTCTTCCTGGCTATGGTCGAAATGCAGGCGAATCAGGAAGTCGGCGGCGACCTTGCCCTCCTCGCCCAGCACCTTGATATACGGCGCGATCAGGGTGAAGCCTTCCTTGTCGAGCTTCCACGTCAGGCGGGCGTTGGCCTGGATGTACTGCCAGGGCTTGGCGAAGATCGGAAACAGGTGCAAGGAGAAATCCTTGCTGTCCATGCGCAGCTCACCCTTGCCCAGGTCACCGCTGATGCTGCCGCTGACATTGCGGGCTGCAGGTGCGCCGAAGTAAGCGTCGAAACCAATACGGTCGAGGTTGGCCGCGAAGCTCACGCGCTGGTCGGTGGTGTCTTGAGGCCGATAATCCAGCAACACGTTCCGCAGCGTGCCGGTGGCCTTCAGATGATCCAGGGTGGTGGCCACGGCTTCCGGCAAGGGTGCCAAGGCGTGCAGCAATGGCGTGATCGGCGTCAGGTCGAGGCGATCGGCCTGCAGGTTCCAGACTTCCTGGGCCTTGTCGGTGGCCAGGGTTTGCTGCAGTTGCAGGCGCGATTCCCAGCGGGTGTCGCCGAGGTTCATTGCGAGCGAGTCAAACAGCACCTTGAGGCCGCTGTCACTGCGTTGCAGGTACGCAGTGAGGGCCAGGTTCTCAATATGAGTCGGCTTGCGATCGGCATAGCTGCCCTTGAGCTGCGGGGCGTTGAGGCGCACGGCGGCGCTTTGCACGGTGCCCTTGGCCCAGGTCAGCCAGAATTCGCCGCCGGCCTTGAGTTCGGTAAGTTTCCATTGCTGGGTCAGTTTTGCCGGGATCCATTTTGCCCAGTCACTCTGGGGCAAGCTCAGGTAAGCCTCGGCTTCGCCGTCTTTCCACTGGCTGGCGCGGATTCGGGTGCGCAGGTTCAACGCCAGGGGCTGGCCGTCGGGCAGGGTCAGGCGCGCGTCCAGGCGCTGGCGGTTGGCGCCGGTCTGCAGGCTCACACCGACGTAGGTCAAGGTCAGCGGAGCCTGGTCGAACGGCTGCAGCGTCACCTGGCTGTCGAGCAATGAAACCTGCCCGACCATTTGCAGGCGCGTCAGCAGTTGTTCGGGATCCAGCGGCTGGTCATCCTGCACCGGCAGGCCTTGCAGCGCCCAGTGGCCGTCCTGGTCTTCCTTCACGCTGACTTGCAGGCCGCTGACTTCCAGGTGGGCAATGCGCACTTCACGCGCCAGCAGGCTGGCCCAGATATCCGGCACCACTTGCACCTGGTCCAGGCGCAGGGCGCTGCTGCCCTCGCCGACCATCACGTCGTGAGCCAACAATACCGGCGCGAAGCCACTCCAGCGCCCTTCCAGGCTGCCGATGTTCACGGGCATATCCAGCGCAATACGCGCCTTGGCCTCGATTTCGCCACGGTATTCCGCCACCAACGGCGTCAATTCACGGCCCAGGCTCACGTACACCGCCGCCAATACCAGCAGCAAGGCGCACAGGCCGAGGCCCCAGCGGGTCAATGCGGCAAAAAAGCGTATCAGACGCTCCATGTCAGGCGACCCTCAAAGGCAATAGTCGGACGGCAGATCAAGGCCTGCCCGTCTCGTTGATAAGAACTAACGCGAATCAGAGCAGCACCACGTCATATTGTTCCTGGGAATACATGGTTTCGACCTGGAAGCGAATGGTGCGCCCGATAAAACCCTCCAGCTCGGCTACGTTGCCGGATTCTTCATCCAGCAAACGGTCGACCACCTTCTGGTTAGCCAGGACTCTATAGCCCTCGGCCTGGTAGGCGCGTGCCTCCCGTAAGATTTCCCGGAAAATCTCGTAGCAAACCGTTTCCGGGGTCTTCAACTTACCGCGCCCCTGGCAACTGCTGCACGGCTCGCACAGCACTTGCTCGAGGCTTTCGCGGGTGCGCTTGCGGGTCATCTGCACCAGGCCCAGCTCGGTGATGCCGATGATGTTGGTCTTGGCGTGATCGCGCTCCAGTTGCTTCTCCAGGGTACGCAGCACCTGGCGCTGGTGCTCTTCGTCTTCCATGTCGATGAAGTCGATGATGATGATCCCGCCCAGGTTGCGCAGGCGCAGCTGGCGGGCGATCGCGGTGGCCGCTTCGAGGTTGGTCTTGAAGATGGTTTCTTCGAGGTTGCGATGGCCCACAAAGGCACCGGTATTCACGTCGATAGTGCTCATGGCCTCCGCCGGGTCCACCACCAGGTAACCGCCGGACTTGAGCGGCACTTTGCGCTCAAGGGCTTTCTGGATTTCGTCTTCGACGCCATACAGGTCGAAAATCGGCCGCTCGCCCGGGTAATGCTCCAGACGATCGGCGATTTCCGGCATCAGCTCGGCAACAAATTGCGTAGTGCGCTGGAAGGTTTCCCGCGAGTCGATGCGAATTTTCTCGATCTTCGGGCTGACCAGGTCGCGCAAGGTGCGCAGGGCCAGGCCGAGGTCTTCGTAGATCACGCTGGGGGCGCCAATGGTCTTGATCTGCGCGCCGATCTGGTCCCAGAGGCGGCGCAGGTAGCGGATGTCCATGAGGATTTCATCGGCACCGGCACCTTCTGCGGCAGTACGCAGGATAAAGCCGCCGGCCTCCTTGATACCTTCCAGCGCCACGCAGTCACTGACCACCTTTTTCAGGCGCTCGCGCTCGGCTTCATCTTCGATTTTCAGGGAAATACCGACGTGGGCCGTGCGCGGCATGTACACCAGGTAGCGCGAAGGAATCGACAGTTGCGTGGTCAGGCGTGCGCCCTTTGAGCCAATCGGATCCTTGGTGACTTGCACCACCAGGCTCTGCCCTTCGTGCACCAGGGCGCTGATGCTTTCGACCGCCGGGCCTTCGCGCAGGGAGATTTCCGAAGCATGGATAAACGCAGCGCGGTCCAGGCCGATGTCGACGAACGCCGCTTGCATCCCCGGTAACACACGCACGACCTTGCCTTTATAAATATTGCCGACGATCCCGCGCTTTTGGGTGCGCTCGACGTGCACTTCTTGCAGAACACCGTTCTCTACCACCGCCACGCGCGATTCCATCGGCGTGATATTGATCAGAATCTCTTCACTCATGGCTGGGTCTCGTTCAGGCGTTTTCACAATAGTGACCGATCGCTTAAGGCTTGGCGCTGGAATAAGGCGTTTAGCGCACGGTAAGGTTTTGCCAACAGGGTATGCCGAATTGGCCCAGCAGTTCTGCGGTTTCGCAGACCGGCAGGCCAACGACGGCAGAGTAGCTGCCATTGAGTCCGGCGACGAACACCGCCGCCAAGCCTTGGATAGCATAGCCGCCCGCTTTGTCCTGGGGCTCGCCGCTGTGCCAATAAGTGGTGGCTTCGTCCGCTGAAATCCTGCGAAAGCGCACACGACTGCTGACCAGCTGCGTTTCGCAACGCTGGCCGTCAATCAGGGCAATGGCCGTCAAGACTTCGTGTTCACGCTCGGAAAGGGCCAGCAACATGGCCAGGGCGTCGGCTTGATCCACGGGTTTACCGAGGATCCGGCCGTCGAGGATCACGGCTGTGTCCGCGCCCAGCACACAGGCGCCGGTGGCATCGGCCAAGGTCGCTCGACCGGCCGCAGCCTTGCCGCGCGCCAGGCGTTCTACGTAGGACGCGGGCGATTCATTTGTAAGGGGAGTTTCATCAATGGCGGCGCTGACGACGGTGAACGGCACGCCGATCTGTGTCAGCAGCTCACGCCGCCTCGGGGAGCCCGAGGCCAGATAAAGCGAATTCATGCAGACTCTCCCTGTAGGGTTCGATAACCAGGCAGAGCCTCGCGATCCATTCAATTGATTTTATAGCGACGACGCAATCCACGCAGGCCAAAACTGACCCAGGGCCACAACAGCGCGCTGACCAGCGCGGGCAACACCAGCGCCAGGGTCGGTTGGCGGTTGCCGGTCAAGGCGCTAAGCCACAGCTGTACCAACTGCGCCAGGCCGAAGATCACCAGGATCACCAGGCACTGTTGCCACATCGGGAACATCCGCAGGCGCTGCTGCAATGACAGCACCAGGAAGGTAATCAGGGTCAGGATCAACGCGTTCTGCCCGAGCAGGGTGCCGTAGAGCACATCCTCCATCAGCCCCAGGCACATGGCCGTGACCATCCCGACCTTGTGCGGCAGCGCCAGGGCCCAGAACGCCAGCAGCAAGGCGAGCCACAGCGGGCGCAGGATCTCCATGAATTGCGGCAGCGGCGAAACGCTGAGCAGCAAGCCGATGGCAAAGGTCAGCCAGACGATCCAGCCGTTACGCGAATGAGTACCGGCCATTATTCTTCCCTCTGCCGAGTGGTTGCCGGGGCCGCGGCCGGTGGTTTGGCG
>NZ_JACARK010000524.1:0-1560 GCF_013386655.1 Pseudomonas sp. K5002
AGATCGCCTCGGCGTTGGTGGTCAGCCCATGGCAGCGCAGCGACGGCGTGAGTTGCAGGCGTGCCGTGTCCCAATCCACCGACGCCAGCACGTCCATGGGCAACGGGCTGGCATCGGCGGCGACAAACGCTTCATTGAGCGACGACTCGATCCAGGCCAGTTCATGCACGTCGGGATTGTTGGGGAACAGTTCGCCCAGGGTCAGGTGAAAACCCTCGGGATAGACGTCCAGGGTCCAGGCATGGGGCGGATGCCGGTCGATATGGCTGACGCACGCGGCCAGGAACGCCTCGTCCCCGACCCAGCGCCGCAGGTTGGGAAACGCCTGTTCCAGGCAACCCACCAATTGCGCGCGGTAGTTGTTCTGATACACCGCCAGTCCCGCGGCCTTGTTACCCAACATCTCGGCCGACTGCTCCGAGGCACTCACCAGCCAGGTATGAAAAGCCTGCTGCCATTGCGCGAGATTCATGAGCGCACCTGCGCACGCTTGTAGGCCTCGGAGGCACCGAGCATGCGGGCGATCGACAGCTCCTCCAGCAGCTCTGCCAGGGGCGGGATCTCGTCATCGCGCTCGATCATCGTGGCGACCGGGCCGAGCAACGCAACGGCCTTGGCATACAAGTCCCAGACGCCATCACACACCGGGCTGTCGTGGCTGTCGATCAGCAAATCGCGGCCCTGGCTATGGCCGGCCAGGTGAATTTGCCGGACCCGCTCGGCCGGAATCCCGTCGAGAAACGCGAGAGCGTCAAAGCCATGGTTGCTGGCGCTGACAAACACATTATTGACGTCCAGCAACAGCTCGCAGCCGGTGCGCCGGGACATGGCGGCGATGAATTCCCACTCGCTCATGGACGCGCCATCAAAGGCCAGGTAGCTGGACGGGTTTTCAAACAGCATCGTGCGGCCCAACACTTCTTGAGCCAGGTCGATATTGGCGCAGACCCGGTCCAATGCCTCATGGGTGTAAGGCACCGGCAACAGATCATGGGAGTTGAAACCCCCGCTGCGGGACCAGCTCAAGTGGTCGGACACAAACAGCGGTTCGATCTCGTCCACCAGCGACTTGAGGCGTTTCAGGTAATCGCGATCGAGGCCCTCGGCCGTGCCGATCGACATCGACACCCCGTGCAGCGCCACCGGATACCGCTCGCGAATCTGACGCAGGATGTGCCGGGGCTGGCCGCCCGCGACCATGAAATTTTCGGAGATCACTTCAACGAAATCCACCGCCACCGGGTTCTCCAGGAACTCGCTGTAGTGTTCCTTGCGCAGCCCCAGGCCATAGCCTGGAAAACGCGGGTTGGGTGTCGGCATCATGTGGTCTCCGTTGCATAAATAGGCGGCGGGCCCAACCTGGGCCCGCCGGGGTGTTACTTCGGTTCGGTAGTGGTGCCGCCCAGCTTCAGGCACTCGGACGGGGTCTTGACGACAACGCCCTGGCCCTTGCAGCTGTTGAGGCCCTTGCAATCGTTCTTGGCCGTGGCGCACAGGCTTTCGCCCTTGCAGTTGTTCACGCCGTAGCAACGACCCGGCTGTTCCGGCTGGTCGGCGGCG
>NZ_JACARK010000525.1:0-18308 GCF_013386655.1 Pseudomonas sp. K5002
AACTTCTGACAGTAGCGAACGCTCTTTCTGTGTGGCTAGCTTGGAACACCGGCTTGCAGGGAGGGCGAATCATGAGCACGCGGTTTTCATCAGTGACGTATCTGAGCGTCTGCAGCGTGACGACGCTGTTGCTCAATTGGCCTCTCCCCGCGCAGGCAGCCTGTACGTTGATCATAACCGCAGGTAACGACACCACCCTGTGCAGCGATGGCAGTGCTGGCGCGCTGACGGATTTACAAGGAAGCAACATCCTTGAGTTCCCCGTCGGCGGCACCGGCATCATCGTCGGCAACGTGACTTATGGCGCGGGAGATGATCGGGTCACGATGGATTCCGGTGCGATCAATGGCGCGATCAACCAAGGTGACGGAAGAAATATTTTCCAGCTGTTCAATGGCAATATCTCCGGCACGGTGACGCAAGGCGCGGGCGGTGATATTGCGCAAATCAGCGGCGGCAGCTCCGGTGCAATCTCCCAGGGTGACGGGGTAGACCAGTACTTCCAGAGCGGTGGCACCGTCGCCTCACTGGCTCAGGGCGACGGCCGTGACGAGTTCACCATGAGCAGCGGCAGGATTGTCGGCGCCTTTGAAGATGGAGATGTAGCGCTGATGACCGGTGGCAGCATCGGACGGGTCGACATGAAGCTCGACAACAACCTGTTTGACCTGCGGGGTGGAGCGATCATCGGCAACCTCGTTACTGGCTTCGGAAACGACACCATCCTGGTGTCCGGAGGAACGGTTGGTGGCAACATCAGCGTCAGCGGCGGCGACGACATCATCAACGTCAGCGGAGGGGAAATAAGTGGGCAGATCCTCGCCAGCTTTGGCAACGATGAGTTCACTTGGGAAGGCGGCGGTCTGATCCATAAGGAAATCCTCATGGGTGATGGCGCTGACAGGGGTTTCCTGCTCAACCTGACCGAAACCACCCTGGCCTCCACACCACTTCTGGATGGTGGTTTGGGTAACGACACCCTGACCTTCGACAACACCCGATCCGCCACGCCAACCCGCTATGTCAACTGGGAAACCGTCAACCTGGACAACAATTCGCGCCTGACCCTGGGCGGCGACTTCAAGCTCGGTGACAGCGCTACGGCCACCGGTACCCTGAATATTTTTGGCAGCGCCGCCCTGCAGGTAACACAGGGCAGCATCAGCCCCTTCACGGCCGGGCAACCAGCCAACCTGAACAACGGCGGCCTGATCGACATGACCACCGGCAGTTCCAGCGCCACCGACAGCCTGACGGTCAACGGCAACTACACCGGCAATGGTGGCGAACTGGCGCTGCAATCGGTACTCGGCGCCGACGGCTCGGCCAGTGACAAGCTGGTAGTCAGCCAGGGCACGCTGCAAGGCGGCACTACCATCACCGTCACCAACCTTGCCGGCCCCGGCGCCATGACGCTGCAGAACGGCATCCAGGTGGTTGAAGCGCTTAACGGTGCCACGAGCAGCGACCTGGCGTTTACCCTGCGCGGTGGATCCGTTTCCGCAGGCGCCTATGAGTACTACCTGTTCAAAGGAGGCGTAACGCCGGGCACCGGGCAAAACTGGTTCCTGCGGTCCTCGGTGGTGGCGCCGCCGCTGCCCAACCCTGAGGATCCTGACGACCCAGTGGGCATTCTCCCCCCCGTCCCCGCCGACGGCACGCCGGACCTCCCGGGGATTTTCCCGGGAGAAGAACCCATACCCATCTATCGCCCGGAAGTCCCGGTGTATGCCGTGTTGTTTCCCGCCGTGCAGCAGATGGTCCAGGGCATGCTGGGCACCTACCACGAACGCACGGGCGATCAAAGCCTGCAACGTCAACCTGGCGCTTTAGCGGCCGGTTGGGGCCGGGTGTATGGCAGCAGCACGCGGCAATCATTCGCCGGCACCGTCAGCCCGTCGCTGGACAGCTCCCTGTCCGGTTTCCAGGTTGGCACTGACCTGTATGCCTGGACCAACGACGCTGGCCTGACCCAACGCTTCGGCTTCTTTGTCGGCCACAGCCGCCTGACCGGCAATGTGGCGGGTTTCAATGGCGGTTTTCAGGGCAAGGACGCCGGCAACACCACCCTGCGCGGTGACAGCCTGGGCGCGTATTGGACGCTCATCGGCGCCAACCGCGCCTATATCGATGTCGTGCTGATGGGCACGCGGTTCGATGGCCACAGTGAATCCGACCGGGGCGTCAAACTCCCAACCAAGGGCCACAACGTGCTGGGGTCTGTGGAGGTGGGAATGCCGTTTGCGGTGTCGGAACAGTGGGAGGTTGAGCCGCAGGCCCAGGTGATTGTCGATAGAAGCTATGTGGACAGCCAGAACGACGGAATCTCGGATGTCTCATTCCGCGCCGACACTAACGTCGTCACTCGTCTCGGTGTCCGCCTCAAGGGCAGCTACAGCGTGAGCGGCATGCCCCTGCTGCCTTATGTGCGTACCAACGTGTGGCACGCCAGCGCCGGGAATAACACCGTCACGTTCAATAACAGCACGGACATCAACACCGAACAGCAGTCCACCACGCTGGACGTCAGCACCGGGGCAACGCTGCAGGTATCGAGTACGGTCAGTGTGTATGGCGAGGTGGGGTACAACAGCAATCTGGACAGTAATCAGCTGAATGGGCGAAAAGGCACGATTGGCATAAGGGTCGACTTCTAAGCCACAACACATCCCCACTGTGGGAGCGGGCTTGCTCGCGAATGCAGTGTGTCAGCCAAAAAATCTGGCACTGGTACTGCGCATTCGCGAGCAAGCCCGCTCCCACATGGGGTCTTCATCGGCTGGAAATCAGGCGTCCGGTCGCAGGATCAGCACGCCCAATGGCGGCAGGTTCAACGACAGCGACAACGGCTGCCCATGCCTGGGCTCCTCCTCCGTAAACGCCCCGCCACCGTTGCCGAAGTTGGAACCGGCATAGGTGTCGGCATCGCTGTTGATCACCTCGCTCCAGCGCCCGGCAAACGGCACGCCGACCTTGTAGGCCTCACGCGGCACCGGCGTGAAGTTGGCCACCACCAGCACCGGCCTGCCATCCTTGCTCCAGCGCAACCAGGCGTAGACGCTGTTGATCGCGTCATCCCCAATCAACCACTGGAAGCCCTGTGGTGCGTCGTCCTGGTCATGCAGCGCCGGCTCTTCGCGGTACAGACGGTTGAGGTCGCCCACCAGTTTCTGCACGCCCCGGTGTTCGGGGTATTGCAGCAGGTACCAGTCCAGTTGCTGATCGTGGTTCCACTCGCGCCATTGGCCGAACTCGCAGCCCATGAACAGCAGCTTCTTGCCCGGGTGCATCCACATGAAGCTCAGGTACGCCCGCAGGTTGGCAAATTTCTGCCAGCGGTCGCCGGGCATCTTGTCGATCAACGAGTGTTTGCCGTGCACCACTTCATCGTGGGAAATCGGCAGGATAAAACGCTCGGACCAGGCATACACCAGGCCGAAACTCAGCTCGTTGTGGTGATGGGCACGGTACACCGGGTCCTGCTGGATGTAGTGCAGCGAATCGTGCATCCAGCCCATGTTCCACTTGTAGTTGAAGCCCAGGCCGCCCTGTTGGGTCGGCTGGCTTACGCCCGGCCATGCGGTGGACTCCTCGGCGATCACCAGCGCGCCGGGAGCCTCAAGGGCAACGACATCGTTGAGGTGGCGCAGGAAGTCGATGGCCTCGAGGTTTTCCCGCCCGCCGTGGCGGTTGGGTACCCATTCACCGGCCTTGCGCGAATAGTCGCGGTACAGCATCGAGGCCACCGCATCCACTCGCAGGCCATCGATATGGAAATGCTTGAGCCAGTGCAACGCCGACGCCAGCATGAAGCCGTGGACTTCGGTGCGGCCGAGGTTGTAGATCAGGGTGTCCCAATCCTGGTGGAAGCCTTCCAGCGGGTTGGCGTATTCGTACAGCGCGGTGCCGTCGAATTGCGCCAGGCCGTGGGTGTCGGTGGGGAAATGCGCCGGCACCCAATCCAGGATCACGCCGATGTCGGCCTGATGGCAGGCGTTGACGAAAAACGCGAAATCCTCCGGCGAGCCGAAACGTGCCGTCGGGGCAAATTGCGACAGCGCCTGATAACCCCATGAGCCGCCGAACGGGTGCTCCATGATCGGCATCAGTTCGATATGGGTGAAGCCCAACTGCTGTACATAAGGGATCAACCGCTCGGTCAGCTCGCGCCAACTGTACTGGCGGGACACCTCGCCGACTTCATCCAGCTCGCACTGCCAGGAACCGGCATGCAACTCGTAGATCGACAAGGGTGCGCTGGGCTTTTGTCGCTCGCTGCGCGATTGCATCCAGTCGTGGTCCTGCCAGTCGACCTGCAGCGGCGAAGCGACCTTGGACGCAGTATCCGGCGGCAACTGCGTGGCCAGGGCCATGGGGTCGGCCTTGAGCGGCAGAATCCCGTGGGCACCGAGGATTTCATACTTGTAGGCCGCGCCGGGTTGCAGGCGCGGGATGAAAATCTCCCACACACCGGACGGATGGCGCAGGCGCATCGGATGACGGCGCCCGTCCCAGATATTGAAGTCGCCCACCACCGAGACCCGGCGGGCATTCGGTGCCCATACCGCAAAACGCACGCCCTGGACGCCGTCGACGCTGGTCACTTGTGCCCCGAGGCAACTGCTCAGGTCGCGGTGATTGCCTTCGGCAAACAGGTACAGGTCCATCTCCCCCAGCAGCAGTTGCTGGAAGCTGTAAGGGTCTTCGGTGATCTGTTCGCCACCGGCCCACTGGATCTTCAGCAAGTACGCCTGACGGCTGCCAAAATGCCCGACAAACAAGCCCGGTACCTGGGTCGCATCGAGGCTGCCGATGTGCTCGCCGCTGTCGCGGGCCAGGACCTGGACACTCAGTGCTTCCGGCAGGAAGGCGCGAATGAACTGGCCGCCCTGCTCGTCGTCATGGGGACCCAGGATCGAGAATGGATCATGGTGCTCGGCCCGCACCAGGGCTTCGATATCAGCAGGTTTGGGCATCACACTCAACTTTTCCTGCAGCGGTTCTTTGCTTGTAAAACTCATGACGTCTCCCCACCGCGTGCAGTTTTCGATATTGGTTTCAACCCGCTGAGCAGCCCGTGCAAACCTTGCAACGGCACCGGCAACCAGCTCGGGCGATTCTCTGCTTCGTAGGCCACTTCGTACGCGGCCTTCTCCAGGCTGAACAACGCCAGCGCTGCGTCCTGGCCTTTGGCATCCTGCCAGTCATGGGCCAGTGTAGTCGTGGCAGCGTGATAGGCCTGGATAAATGCCTGCCTGGCCTCATGCAAGTAGCGATCCGCCACACGTTGCCGGGACGCATTGGCCTCGGGCGACTGGTCGACGCCCTGCACATTCACCGCCATGGCCGCCGCGTAATCAAACGAGCGCAGCACCCCGCTCACATCCTTGTACGGGCTGTGTTTGCCGCGACGCTCAGGCAACGGCCGCGCCGGTTCGCCCTCGAAGTCGATGAGGTAGGCATCGCCCTTGACCACCAGTACCTGGCCCAGGTGCAGGTCGCCGTGCACGCGAATGCGCAACCCGCCCACCGTGGCTTTCGCCAGGTCCTGAACGTGACTGGCGATGGCCTTTTTCTGCTCCAGTAAAGCACTGACCAACGCCTGATCGGCAGGGTTCAACTTGGTTTGATGCTGTTTGAGCAACTGCAAGGCGTGGTCGATTTGTGCGCCTACGTGCCTGGCCCAGCCCTGGCTGTCCTTGAGGGTTGTGACCTCGGGCTTGAACGCCTTGTTAGTGGTGGGCGCCGCTAGCACCAGGTGCATCTCGCCCAGGCGCTGGCCGAGCAAGCCGGCGAAATCCGCCAGCTCGCCGAGGGCGTTGTAGTGCTGTTCCTGCTCGGACATGGCTTCGGCCAGTTCGTCGCGAATCGCTCGCTCCAGGTTATTCTGGGTCCAGCCCCACGCGTCGCCCTGGTTGCTCAGGTAACCCTGGGCGATCATCAGCAGGTTGTCCTGGCCATCGGCGTCGTGGCGGATCACCGAGCCCAGCAGCGGCGAGATATGCTCGTAGCCGGCTTCGGTCAGGTAGGCGCCCATTTCCAGCTCGGGGTGAACCCCGGCGCTGACTTTTCGGATCAGCTTGAGCACCAGGCTGCCGCCCACCACCACGGAACTGTTGGACTGCTCCGCCGCGAGGTAGCGCACTTCCGACTCGTCGTTCAATTCCAGTTTGGCCAACTGCGCCGTGGGCTCGAAGCGAATCTCGCCATCGGTGGAGTCGAGGACGGTTTTGGCCTGCAGGCCTTGGATCACGCCGCGGATATAAGTGTCGAGGCTGAAGGCATCGGTCACCAAACCTACCTGACGCACTCGCCGTACACGCGCAAGCGCGAGTTGTTGCGGCAAGGCGCTGGTGAACTGGTCTTCGCCAAGGAAGCCGAACGGCAGCTGATAGCGGCTGACCTGGCCGGCGCTGGTGACTTCGATTTCACTGAGCAGCACCGGATGCTGCGGGTCGCCGAAGCGCACGCCATAAGCGATGTGCACGCCGTCGATCGCCGTATCCTTGCTGGCAAACCAGCGGCGCTTGGGCAGCCACGCCGGCAACGCATTCTGTTCCAGGGTGGTGCGGCACGGTGCTTCGAGCAATTCTTCCATGCGTTTCTTCAGCACCAGGGTGGTGAAGTCCGGGATGCTTTGTGCCGGTTCCACGTGCCAGCTTGGCATCTGGTTTTCCGCCGCCAGCACGAACCAGTAGAAGCCATACGGCGCCAGGGTCAGCAGGAAATTCAGCTGGCCAATCGGTGGGAAGGCATTGCCACCGAGCATCTCCACCGGAACCATGCCGGCAAACGCCGAGAGGTCCAGTTCTGCGGCCTGGGCACTGCGGGACACGTTGGCCACGCACAGGATGATTTCATTCTTGCCATCGGCGCCTGCGTATTCGCGGGTATACGCCAGGATGCGGCGGTTGCTGGGCGAGAGCATTTTCAGGCTGCCGCGACCGAACGCCTTGGACTGTTTACGCACCGCGAGCATGCGCCGCGTCCAGTTCAGCAAGGAGTGCGGGTCCTGGGTCTGGGTTTCGACGTTGACCGACTGGTAGCCGTATTGCGGGTCCATGATTGGCGGCAATACCAGGCTGGCCGGGTCGGCGCGGGAGAAGCCGCCGTTGCGGTCGATGGACCATTGCATCGGCGTACGCACGCCGTCGCGGTCACCGAGGTAGATGTTGTCGCCCATGCCGATCTCATCGCCGTAGTACAGGGTCGGCGTGCCCGGCATCGACAGCAGCAGGCTGTTGAGCAGCTCGATGCGTCGGCGGTCGCGTTCCATCAGCGGCGCCAGGCGGCGGCGAATCCCCAGGTTGATACGTGCACGGCGGTCGGCAGCGTAATAGTTCCAGAGGTAGTCGCGCTCTTTGTCGGTGACCATTTCCAGGGTCAGTTCATCGTGGTTGCGCAGGAAGATTGCCCATTGGCAATTGGCCGGGATCTCCGGGGTCTGGCGCAGGATGTCGGTGATCGGGAAACGGTCTTCCTGGGCCAGCGCCATGTACATGCGCGGCATCAGCGGGAAGTGGAACGCCATGTGGCACTCATCGCCGTCGTCGCCCTTTTTGTCCCCGAAGTAAAGCTGGGTGTCTTCCGGCCATTGGTTGGCTTCGGCCAGGAGCATGCGGTCGGGGTAGTTGGCGTCGATCTCGGCGCGGATCTGCTTGAGCACGTCGTGGGTTTCGGGGAGGTTTTCGTTGTTGGTGCCGTCGCGCTCGATCAGGTACGGAATGGCGTCCAGGCGCAGGCCGTCGATGCCCATGTCGAGCCAGTAGCGCATCACCGACAGGACGGCTTTCATGACCTGCGGGTTATCGAAGTTGAGGTCCGGCTGGTGGGAGTAAAAGCGGTGCCAGAAGTATTGGCCGGCGACCGGGTCCCAGGTCCAGTTGGACTTTTCGGTGTCGAGGAAAATGATCCGGGTGCCGTCGTATTTCTGGTCGTCATCGGACCATACGTAGAAATCCCGCGCCGCCGAGCCGGGCTTGGCCTTGCGGGCGCGCTGGAACCAGGGGTGCTGGTCGGAGGTGTGGTTGATCACCAGCTCGGTGATCACCCGCAGCCCGCGTTTATGGGCTTCGGCGATAAAGCGCTTGGCATCGGCCATGGTCCCGTAGTCGCTGTGCACGCCCCGGTATTCGGCGATGTCGTAGCCATCGTCACGGCGTGGCGAGGGGTAGAACGGTAGTAGCCAGATGGTGTTCACACCAAGGTCGGCGATGTAGTCGAGCTTGGCGATCAGCCCGGGAAAATCACCGATGCCGTCGTTGTTGGAGTCGAAATAGGATTTGACGTGAACCTGATAAATCACCGCGTCCTTGTACCAGAGCGGATCTTTGATAAAGGTGGCAGCCTTGGGTTTCTTCGCCATTGGAAACTCCTGGAAAATTCGTGAGGGCCGCTGATCGTTCCCACGCTCTGCGTGGGAATGCCTGTTGCGACGCTCCGCGTCACGCTTGGGGGACGCAGAGCGTCCGGGGCTGCATTCCCACGCGGAGCGTGGGAACGATCTCAACTTACGGTAATGCGCCAGATGCCAAACGGCTGATGCCACGGTTCGATGCGCATCCACTGGGTCTTGCCGTACCAGGTCCAGCGGTGGCCGGTCATCAGGTCTTCGCCCTGGGTCTGGGCATCGTCCGGCAAGCCCAGCTCCCACAGCGGCAACTCGAAATTGGCCTCCTGGGCGTTGAACGGGTCGAGACTCACGGCCACCAGGATAAAGTTGCTGCCATCCTCGCTGCGTTTGCCGAAGTACAGGATGTTGTCGTTCCACGCGTTGTAGAGTTTGAGCCCCAGGTGCGTCTGCAAGGCCGGGTTCTGCCGGCGGATGCGGTTGAGCTGGGCGATCTCGGCAATGATGTTGCCCGGCGCCGTGAAGTCTCGTGGGCGGATCTCGTACTTCTCCGAGTCCAGGTACTCTTCCTTGCCCGGCACCGGGGCCGCTTCGCACAGTTCAAAACCCGAGTACATGCCCCACAGGCCTGAGCCCATGGTGGCCAACGCGGCGCGGATCAAGAAGCCGGCGCGGCCGGATTCATGCAGGAAGCCGGGGTTGATGTCCGGGGTGTTGACGAAGAAGTTCGGCCGGAAGCACTCGCGCCACGGCGACTCGTTCAGTTCGCTCAGGTACTCGCTCAACTCGGCCTTGGTGTTGCGCCAGGTGAAGTAGGTGTAGCTCTGGGAGTAACCAACCTTGCCCAGGCGCGCCATCATCGCCGGGGTGGTGAAGGCTTCGGCGAGGAAGATCACTTCGGGGTATTTAGAACGCACATCGCTGATCAGCCATTGCCAGAACGGCAGCGGCTTGGTGTGGGGGTTGTCGACGCGAAAGGTCTTCACGCCCTCTTCCACCCAACCGACCACGATGTCGCGCAACTCGACCCACAGGCTGGGAATCGCGTCGGCCGCATAGAAGTCGACGTTGACGATGTCCTGGTATTTCTTCGGCGGGTTCTCGGCGTATTTGATCGTGCCGTCGGGCCGCCAGTTGAACCAGCCCGGATGCTGTTTGAGCCACGGGTGGTCCTGGGAGCACTGGATAGCAAAATCCAGCGCGATTTCCAGTCCATGGTCGGCGGCGGCCTTGACCAGGTTGCGGAAATCCTCACGGGTGCCCAACTGCGAATGGATCGCCTCGTGGCCGCCCTCTTCGCTGCCGATGGCATACGGGCTGCCCGGGTCGTCCGGCCCGGCGGTCAGGGAATTGTTCTTGCCCTTGCGGTGGCTGCGACCGATCGGATGGATCGGCGGGAAGTACAGCACGTCAAAGCCCATGTCGTGGATCATCGACAGCCGTGAGTGCACATCGTTGAATGTGCCATGGCGGGCGGGATCGTCGGTGATCGAGCGGGGAAACAACTCGTACCAGCTGGCAAATTGCGCAGCCTCGCGCTCTACATCAATCGGGTACACCGGGCTGATGCTCAAATAGGCGCGGTGATCGGCCTGGGTCATCAGGTGTGCACTGTCTTCGTGCAGGAACAACGCGACCTGCTCGGTTTCCAGCAAACCGGAGAGTTCGTGGTGCAGCAACATCAAGCGGTCACGCAGCTCATTGTCACTGCGCTCGGCGGCTTGCAAGACCTGACCGCGACCTTCCTGCAACTCCAGGCTGACCGGCACCCCGGCCTCGTGTTTCTTGCTCAGTTCGTAGCGAAAGCTGGCAAACGTGTCGATCCAGGCTTCGATGCAATACTCATGCGGGCCCTGGGCGGTCACGGTGAATGCGCCTTCCCAGCCGTTGTTGCCGACATCGGTCATCACCACGCTGTGCCAGCTTTCTTCACTGCGCGGGCGCCAGCGGATCATCACCGCAAGCTTGTCGTGGCCATCAGCGAACACCTTGCTGGCAACCTGCACGCGCTGGCCAACCACAGCCTTGACGGCGAACTCGCCGCCATCGATCACCGGGGTCGTGCTTTCAATCGCGATCCTTGGCAGCAACAGTGCCTGGGACAGCGGTAATGTGGAGGTTGAATCGTCTTGAGTCAGTGTTTCAGCAGTCATCGAGCATCTCCCCTTAACGCCCAGTGGACGCTCTTGTGCTTGATTCAAATTCTGAAACGACGCCACTCTCCCTGAGCAGGGCCGTCTAGGTTCCGAGCATGCCGACGAGTGAAAAGTTCAGGCGGATATCCCGCCATCGGGCGGGGAATCAAATCCACCACGCGATTGTCCACCGATAGAGCAAAGCACAAAGGAGGCCACACCGATGAATATCCCTATTCCGGCTGAAACGCCTGATCCCAATATAGATAAGCCCACATTACCGCCGACCGAACCCGACCCGGTTCCCGAGCAGGAACCGCCAGGCACACAGCCACCACCGGTGGAGGAACCACCGACGACCATGCCTCCGGTGATTGTCTGAAGAGACCGATCACAGGAAGTAAAAAGCGGAAGCTTCAGGCTTCCGCGTTTACTTGAATCTATAAGCTGCAACTTCATTCACAAAAAATTATAAAGAACTGTCAAAACCGACAGTATCAGCCGAGACGAACGCCGCCCATGATCAAAGTGCGCGACGCGCGAACAACAGAACAATAAAACCTCTCGGAGATACCTCATGAAAAGAACAGCCGCCTACCTGCTGCTTTTCCTTTGCACCTTGACCGCCTGCACCACCGAACCCTCCGGCCCGTTCGATACGGAAATCGCAAGCAAATTAAACAACCGCTACCAGGACACCGCTGCTCAGTGTGCCGATGGCCTGGCCCTGTATCACTGCAATGGGGTGCTTATTCGCGTCACTGACAGCCTCATAGCATCGCCCGGCGAGCTTGAGCGCAATGCCGCCGCATTCTCTTACCTGCGAGCCGACCTGGATATCAGGAAGCTGTTTGCACGGGACGCTGGCGTAATAATGTCGGCATTGCCCTCCACCGCAGCGGGCCCAATCAGCGTGCGCTGCTCTTTTCCCACCAATGGTGCGACAGGTGACCGCCCGGATGGATGCGGCGAAACTTCCAGGGAGCTGCCAGGCTACCAGCGTGAATGGAGCCGGCACTGCGATGACCAAGGCGTGGTGGATGGCCACACCTGGCTGGCCCACTTCAACAAAGTCAAACCGGCTTATTTTTTTATGTGTGCGTTTCGTGGATCGGTGCAGCAGTTTTCTCTAAGCATCACTGTCAGAAAACTGATGCCGGCAAACTATATTGAAGATTGGAATGAAGTCGTCACCTCAGCCTGGACAGTGTCCGAGATTGATAAAGTCCCCTTCCAGGCTTTCTTCTATAACGCTGCCAACTTGCCAGGAAGAGATGCGGCCAAGAAACTTCAGCGCGAGTATTACGGCTATACGCAGCGCCTGCTTCCGGTGGTTCGTGTTGACTTGCTCGCTCAAGACCAACGCATATTCGCGTATCACAAAGAAGATCAAATCACCATTCCGGTACAGTGATCAGTCCAGCAGGAGCGTGAAGTTGCACACGCCTCGATATCACGCTGTCAGCCCATTCACGCGCGACCTGATGAAAAATACGGCGACTAATTCTTTTCCAATAGCCTGACGATTCTTGGCATCACACTGAACACCGCCAAAGCCAACAACGTGCTGAGTACCGCCGTGGATTCCCGCCCCATTCCCGCCGCCACCCCAATGGCGGCGGTCATCCACAAGCCGGCGGCGGTGGTCAACCCTTTGACGTGCTGACCCTCTTCGTCTTCCTTGCCCTTGAGGATGGTGCCAGCACCAAGAAAGCCGATACCCGCTATCACGCCCTGCAGCACACGGCTCATGGCGTCTGCCTGGGAGCCGGACATGCTCGGCACCAACACGAACAGCGCGGCGCCCAGGGCCACGAGCATGTGGGTGCGTACCCCGGCGGCCTTGCCTTTCTGTTCGCGCTCGTAACCCAGGATCCCGCCCAATATCGCGGCAATCAGCAGCCGAACGGTGATTTGCGTGAGTTGCCGGGCATCGCCGATATCGGCAAATTCCGCTTGCAGGGTTACCCAGACTTCATGCCACCAGGCGTCCATGGACGTTTCCTTGTTGGGGGTCGATAGAACATGGACAGCATCGACCGTCAGTCAGTTGCGCAGAACCATTGCCTGCGCATCCCACCCTAATCAGTAATAGCCCACAAAAAGGAGATCGATATGCCCGTACGTATCGAAGGTCAGCAATGTTTCTTCACCGTCGATGTGGACGGCCACGAGAAACAACTGGAAGCCACCCATGTCACGGTCGAAACCGACAGCGAAAAATCCATGTCGTTCGTGAAGCTGAACGGTGACCGCACCTATATCACCGAAGCCGAAGCCGACGCATTGACCGTAGCGGGTGCCAAAGACGGCCGTAAGCACTTGAAAGCTACCGACGGTGATTCGGTGATTTGATTGACCTGGATCAGCCCCGCCTCAAAAGCGCTGCACCCCGCGCACCACCGGGTGCAGCACATTGTCGCAGGCATGCACGGGCGGCCCATCTGATCCGCTTTTTATCGCCATACCTGAGTCTGTTATGCAAACAGAGCGCCGGTCATAGTTCATCTGCCTGATGGAGGCTGATGAGCGAAAGACCATGAGCGATAGAATCCCCGTCCGAACCGTAGAAGTGTTTGAGCCTGCACATCCAAAGAAGATGAAGGCCAAATCCAGCGACAACCTGATTCACACCCGCAGTTTTACCGGCCTGTTCCGTACCTTGCGCGTGGCAGGCGCAGGCTTTCTGTTCCTGGCATTTTTCGGCACCGTGTGGCTGAACTGGGGCGGACGGCAGGCGGTGTTATGGGACCTGGCTGAAAGCAAATTCCACATCTTCGGTGCCACGTTCTGGCCCCAGGATTTCATCCTGCTGTCGGCGCTGTTGATCATCTGCGCGTTCGGCCTGTTCGCCATCACCGTATTCGCAGGGCGTGTGTGGTGTGGCTATACCTGCCCGCAAAGCTCGTTTACCTGGTTGTTCATGTGGTGCGAAAAGGTCACTGAAGGCGAGCGAAACCAACGCATCAAGCTGCAAGCTGCGCCCTGGAGCCTGGACAAGCTGGCGCGGCGCTCGGCCAAGCACACGCTGTGGCTGGGGATCAGCGTGCTGACCGGGCTGACATTTGTCGGCTACTTCACGCCGATCCGGCCGCTGGCCGAGGAGCTGCTGACCTGGCAAATGGGCGGCGTAAGCCTGTTCTGGGTGCTGTTCTTCACCGGCGCCACCTACATCAACGCCGGCTGGCTGCGTGAAGCGGTGTGCATGCACATGTGCCCGTATGCACGGTTCCAGAGTGTGATGTTCGACAAGGACACCCTGACCATTTCCTACGACGTAGCCCGCGGCGAGAACCGTGGCCCGCGCAAACGAGACGTGCAACCGGCGGACGTCGGCCTGGGTGATTGCATCGACTGCCAGCTGTGCGTGCAGGTATGCCCCACCGGCATCGACATCCGTGACGGCCTGCAAATGGAATGCATCGGCTGCGCCGCGTGTATCGATGCCTGTGATTCGATCATGGATAAAATGGGCTATGCCCGCGGCCTGGTCAGCTACACCTCGGAGCATCAGTTGCAAGGTGGCAAGACCCATCTGCTCAGGCCACGCCTGATCGGCTACAGTGCCGTGCTGCTGGTGATGATCGGCGCGCTGGTGGTGGCGCTGGTAGAACGCCCGATGGTGTCGCTGGACGTGACCAAGGACCGGGGGATGTTTCGCGAGAACAGTGACGGCTTGATCGAGAACATCTACAGCCTCAAGGTCATCAACAAGACCCAGCAGCGCCAGGATTACCGCCTGGAGCTGATGGACGGCGACGGCTTCCAGCTGCAGGGCAAGACCGAGATCAGCCTGGCACCAGGTGAGATTACCGATGTGCCGGTGTCGGTGGCGATGACCGCAGAGAAGCCAGCCAGCAGTTCGCAGACGATCCGCTTCAAGGTCTCGGATGTGGATGAGCCGTGGATTTACAGCGCGGCGGACAGCCGGTTTGTGGCGCCATTGAATCGCTGAGCCCAAGCTTTCAGCAACACTGGAGATCAAATGTGGGAGCGGGCTTGCTCGCGAAAGCGGTGTGCCAGTCAATACCTTAGGTGACTGATCCACCGCCTTCGCGAGCAAGCCCGCTCCCACATTTCGATCGCGTTGTCCTAGCTACCTGTGTCAGGCGGCGATCGACAGTTTCAGCTTGTTCATCGCACTCTTCTCGAGCTGACGAATCCGCTCGGCCGACACGTTGTACTTCTGCGCCAGGTCGTGCAGCGTGGCTTTTTCTTCTGCCAGCCAGCGCTGGTAGAGAATGTCACGGCTGCGGTCGTCCAGCACTTCCAGCGCTTCGTGCAGGTTGTGATTGGAGTTGTCGCTCCAGTCGGCATCTTCCAGCTGACGCGCCGGGTCGTACCGGTGGTCTTCCAGGTAGTTGGCCGGCGATTGGAAGGCACTGTCGTCGTCCGCTTCGGCGGCCGGGTCGAAGGCCATGTCATGGCCGGTCAGGCGACTTTCCATCTCGCGCACTTCACGTGGCTCTACGCCGAGGCTTTCGGCCACGCGATGCACTTCTTCGTTGTTCAGCCACGCCAGGCGTTTCTTCTGGCTGCGCAGGTTGAAGAACAGTTTGCGCTGGGCCTTGGTGGTCGCGACTTTCACGATGCGCCAGTTGCGCAGGATGAATTCGTGAATTTCCGCCTTGATCCAGTGCACAGCAAACGACACCAGGCGCACACCCATTTCCGGGTTGAAGCGCTTCACGGCTTTCATCAGGCCAACGTTGCCTTCCTGAATCAGGTCAGCCTGGGCCAGGCCGTAGCCGCTATAGCTACGGGCGATATGTACGACAAAACGCAGGTGGGCGAGCACCATCTGCCGAGCCGCCCCCAAATCCTGCTCATAGTAGAGACTCTCGGCCAGTTCACGCTCCTGCTCGGGCGTCAGCAATGGAATGCTGTTGACCGTGTGCACATAGGCCTCCAGGTTCGCACCCGGGACCAGAGCATAAGCAGGTTGCAAAGAAGTGGTCATACGAAAAAACCTCCGACTCACATAACTCGTGCAGTTCAGCACTGCGAAAATTGACCGGGAACCGTAGGACAAGTTCCCTAAACCACTGATACGGTCAATACAAACGAAACCACATTACCCTGACATTAACTACTTCGGTGCCAGCTCACGTAAATGCCGTGCGACCGCAATCCAAGCACCGATATACCCCAAGAGCACTGCCCCAAGCAACAATGACAGACCATCGGCTGCCGGCACGCCGGCCAGGGCAAAATCGCTGCCGTACAAACCGGCAAGCCCCACCACCGCATCGTTCAGCCAGTTCAGGCCAAAAGCCAGTACGCCCCAGGACAAAATTCCCGCACCGAAGCCATACAGCGCGCCCATGTACAGAAAAGGCCGACGCACATAGCTGTCCGTGCCGCCGACGAGTTTAATCACTTCTATCTCGGTGCGGCGGTTTTCAATATGAAGACGAATGGTATTGCCTATCACCAAAAGTAATGCAGACACCAGCAACACCGTCAGGCCGAACACAAACCGGTCGCCCAGCTTGAGAATCGCGGCCAACCGCTCTACCCAGACTAGATCAAGTTGTGCCTGTTGGACCTTCGGCAGCTCTGCGAGTTTTTGTCGCAGGGCTTCCAGGGTGGTCTTGTCGACCTCGTTCGGGGTGACCAGCACCACGCCCGGCAGCGGGTTTTGCGGCAACTCCTTGAGCGCCTCGCCCAGGCCGGACTGTTGCTGGAACTCTTCCAGGGCTTGATCGCGGCTGATGTACTCAGCCTCGGCCACACCCGGAATGCCCTTGATCTGGTCGCGCAGGGACTCACCGTCCTGGGCGCTGGCATCCAGGTTCAGGTACAGGGAAATCTGCGCCGCCCGCTGCCACGAACCGCCAAGGCGCTCGACATTGTTCAGCAGCAATGACAAGCCCATGGGCAGGCTCAAGGCCACGGCCATGACCAGGCAGGTAAAAAAGCTGCCGATCGGCTGCTTGCCGAGGCGGCGCAGGCTGTCTACCAGGCTGGCACGGTGGCTTTCGATCCAGGCATGCACCAGGGTGCCGAAATCCGGGCCATCGTCTTCGTCGCGTTTTTTCTTCTGTGGCTGCGGGTCGGCCGCCTTTGGCGCGACGCGCTCGGAAACCTTCGGGCTGCGTGTTGCACTCATACCCCAGCCTCCCCGTCACCGATCAGGCGGCCGCGTTGCAGGGTCAGCATGCGGTGGCGCATGCGGGCGATCAGCGCCAGGTCGTGACTGGCGATCAGCACGCTGGTGCCCAGGCGGTTGATGTCTTCGAACACGCCCATGATTTCTGCGGCCAGGCGCGGGTCGAGGTTACCGGTGGGTTCGTCCGCCAGCAGCAAGGCCGGGCGATGGACGATGGCGCGGGCGATGCCGACGCGCTGTTGCTGGCCGGTGGACAGGTCGCCTGGGTACAGGTCGGTCTTGTCCGACAGCGCCACGCGCTCCAGGGCCGAATCCACGCGCTTGACGATTTCGGCCTTGGACAGACCGAGAATCTGCAACGGCAAGGCGATGTTGTTGAACACCGTGCGATCGAACAGCAACTGGTGATTTTGGAACACCACGCCGATCTGCCGGCGCAGAAATGGAATCTGTGCGTTGCTGATGGTTGCCAGGTCCTGGCCCGCCAGCAGCAGTTTGCCGGTGGTTGGGCGCTCCATGGCCAGCAGCAGGCGCAACAAGGTACTTTTACCGGCACCCGAATGGCCGGTCACAAACAAGAATTCGCCGCGACGCACCCGGAAACTCAGCTCATGCAAGCCGACATGCCCGTTGGCGTAGCGTTTACCGACCTGTTCGAAACGAATCATGAACGCTCCCGCTCGGCAAACAGTGCCTGTACAAAGGGTTCGGCTTCAAAAGTGCGCAGGTCGTCGATGCCTTCACCGACGCCGATGTAACGAATCGGCAACCCGAACTGCTTCGCCAGGGCGAAGATCACACCGCCCTTGGCCGTGCCGTCGAGCTTAGTCAATGCCAGGCCGGTCAGCTGGACCGTCTGGTGGAATTGTTTGGCCTGGCTGATGGCGTTCTGGCCGGTACCGGCGTCCAGCACCAGCAACACCTCGTGGGGCGCGTCGGCGTCGAGCTTGCCGATCACGCGGCGAACTTTCTTCAGCTCTTCCATCAGGTTGTCTTTGGTGTGCAGGCGACCGGCGGTATCGGCGATCAGCACATCAATGTTGCGCGCTTTGGCGGCCTGCACCGCATCGAAGATCACCGAAGCCGAATCGGCGCCGGTGTGCTGGGCGATGACCGGGATCTTGTTGCGCTCGCCCCAGACCTGCAATTGCTCCACGGCGGCGGCACGGAAGGTGTCACCGGCGGCGAGCATGACTTTCTTGCCTTCCAGTTGCAGCTTCTTCGCCAGCTTGCCGATGGTGGTGGTCTTGCCGGCGCCGTTGACGCCAACCACCAGGATCACAAACGGCTTTTTCTGCGTATCGATGATCAGCGGCGCTTCCACCGGCTTGAGCATGTTGGCCAGCTCGGCCTGCAGCGACTTGTAGAGCGCATCGGCGTCGGTCAGCTGCTTGCGCGCGACCTTCTGGGTCAGGCTCTGGATGATCACGGCGGTGGCTTCGACGCCCACGTCGGCGGTCAGCAGGCGGGTTTCGATGTCCTCCAGCAGCTCGTCATCGATGGTCTTTTTGCCGAGGAACAGGCTGGCCATGCCTTCGCCGATGCTGGCGCTGGTCTTGCTCAGGCCTTGCTTGAGGCGGGCGAAGAAACCGGTCTTGCCGGTTTCGGCAGGAACAGCAGGCTCTTCGATGACTGCTGGCGCGGCGACGGCGACCGGAACAGGTTCGGCAACCATCGGTGCAGGCACCTCAACCACTGGCGGCGCCTGGAC